>JAPPKT010000193.1 GCA_028819675.1 Caldilineaceae bacterium
GGGGGGGCCCCCCCCCCCCCCCACGCCCCCTCTCCTACAACACGCCTCATCGACCTGGTGTCAATATTGGTTATTGGTGCCTATTTGAAGGTGCCTGGCCAGACCGCGTCCCGCGCCAGTCCCATCAGATCCCCGCAGGTGCCGCCCTTGTGCCTGCCCTCGCTCCCTCTCCAACTGACGGTCTCCATCGTACCGCCAGGTCTGGCGCCTGCACTGTGTCCCGCATAAAGACGGTAAAGAACGCCAGCCACCGCTGGCACTGATTCCCCGCCAAACTGTTCCCACCCCAAAATCTGGGATGCACCCGATGGCAATGGCGGGCAATAGGTTAGGTAAAGTGGGCCCGTTCGCACGCGGGCCTGACTGAGCTGAGGCAAGTCGGCTGAAGCGTTTACACGCTTGCTTTTCTGGCGGAGTAACGGCAATATGCTGAGGAAAGCAGACACCAGCCAAAGCTGTGAGAGGAAAACATATGCCGACCAGCAATATGCAAGGCGTGTACCCGATCCTGGTCACGCCCTTCCATGAGGATTCGCAGATCGATGAGGAAAGCCTGCGCCGGTTGATCGACTTCAATCTTGATGCCGGAGTTCACGGGTTGGGGGTTGCCCTGGGAAGTGAGGTCTATAAGCTGACCGAGGCGGAACGAGCTTGGATGACCCGCGTCGTTGTGGACCAGGTCGCAGGTCGTGTCCCGGTGGTTATCAATACAGGAGCGAATGGAACAGACCTGGCCGTTCATTACAGCCGTATGGCGCATGAGAACGGGGCCGACGCGCTGATGGTGCTGCCGCCGTCCTTCTTTCCCGCAGGGCCGAACGAGATTGCAGCCTACTACCGTGCCATCTCGGATGCTGTTCCCTTGCCGATCTTCATCCAGGACGTGGCCGCGTCGCAGATTTCTGCTGGCCTGGCAAGGAGGCTGGCCGAGGAGTGTGAATGGGTCCAGTATATCAAAGTAGAGAGTTTCCCCGTGGTAGAGAAGGTGGCGGCAATGTCGGCCGAAGCGGGTGATGTGTTGACGGTTTTCGGCGGCGCCGGGGGCGGCTACTTTATCGAAGAGATGCGCCGCGGCTCGGTTGGGACAATGCCGTTCTGTACCCAGCCCGAGGCATTTGTAGATATATGGGACCGGGTGCAGGCAGGGGATGAGGCGGGCGCGTGGGAGACATTTAACAAGCAACTCGTGCCGATAGCCCGCCTGAGTGCCCAGGGCGCGGGCCTGTTTCACGGCGTACATAAGGAGATTCTCGTCCATCGCGGCGTGATTGGGACGGCGGTTGTCAGGGCGCCTGCTGCATCGATAAACCCGCTGACGAGGCAGGAGTTGGGAACGCTATTGGAGGAACTGTATCCGAACGGCGAGCAATGAGTGAAAGGGAATGCGAGGAAAAGGCCGCACCGCTGGTCGAATTGATCGTCTGAACATCTATGAGAGGAAGGTTGAGGGACGATGAAGATAGTAGACATACAGGTGGTTCCGTTTCGCGTCGTGCGTGAGCAGTTTCATCAGGGCAGGTATAGCTTTCCGCGTGAGGTAACGCAGACGCTGATGAAGGTGATTACTGATGAGGGCGCAGAAGGATACTATTTTGGCGGGCATGGACATGGCGACGCCGACGGGTTGACGCCGGAAGACCGGGCCCAGATGGAAGGACGGCTCAAAAATATGGTTGTGGGGGAGGACCCCTATGACCGTGAGCGGTTCTGGCACTGGATGTGGGTGGCAAACGTCCCTGAGCATCTGCTCAGTGCGCTCGACTGCGCCCTGTGGGATCTCCAGGCGAGGGCTATGGACCTGCCGCTCTACAAGCTGCTGGGCGGCTGCCGGGATAAAGTGAAGGCGTACGCGAGCACCTTTCCAAATGTGGGGAGCGTGGAAGACTATGCTGCGCACGCTGTAGCTTGCAAGGAGGAGGGGTATACGCACTACAAAATCCACCCCTACTATTTCTGGAATCCGGTGACGCACGAGGCGGTACCGGGGCGGCCGTCGCATATTGAGAAGGACATAGAAGTGTGCCGGGCGGTGCGGGCCGCCGTCGGCGACGACATGGTGCTGAGCTACGACCCGTGGGGTACCTACCGGACCTATGAGGAGGCGTACAAAGTCGGGCGCGTGCTGGAGGAGCTGGGCTACTACTGGTACGAGCACCCGATGAACGAGTATAGGGTGCAGCCCTACATAAAGCTGTGCCGCGAGCTGGATATTCCAATCCTATCGCCTGAGATCGCCGCCGGTAGCCTGTATACGCGCGCCGACTGGATACTACGAGGCGCTTCGGACATGACGAGGATCGACGTGCTGCGCGGCGGAATCACCGGAGTGCGCAAGATGGTTGCGGTCGCGGAGGCGTTCGGCGTCAAGTGCGAAATCCACATGAGCGGTTTCGCGAACCTGCAGATCCTGGGTTCGACGAGCGAGGACACGTGTGAATACTACGAACGCGGGCTGCTGGCGCCGGGAATCGACTGCAATACGCCGCCGCCCTATCTGAAGGACATCGGTGACAGGATGGATAGCGAGGGATATGTCCACTTGCCGCAGGAACCGGGCATGGGTTACCAGATCAATTGGGACTATATCGAAGACAATCTGGTTTGAACGGCGAAAGCCGCGGGTCGGGCAAGCCCGCCGCGGCAATAGGGTAGGAATCGTGCGGCGGGGAAACCACGCCCCGCCGCTGTCGATGCAGTTGCCGAATCAGAATGCTACGCCCAACTTTACATTCTCCTCCGGCGCATTCGCGATCTTGGGATATTCTCTGAGCAGGTCGTCGAAGGGGACGACGGGCTGGACGACGGGTTCCGACTTGAGGCTGCCGTCGCAGAGGAGGCGCCACACCACCGAGAAGAGGCGGTTTTCGTCCCAGTTGGGGTATTCGGGATTGGGTTCGCTGCAAGCACGGGAGAAGACGATAGTTGGGCGGTTGAAGTGGGCTTCAGCACCCAGGTCGAGGCCGGCCGGGTAGCTGCCGGGCCAGGCGCCGGCAACGACTGTTCCCAGGTAGGCGACGCCTCGAAGGGCGGCCTGCAACGCGCTGAAATGGCCGCTGTAGTCTACACAGACATCGGCGCCGCGCTTGTTTGTGGCCAGCTTGATTTCAAGTCCGGCGTCGCACGCGGTCGGGTCCATGACGATATCTGCGCCGCACTCCTCTGCCACGTCGCGGCGGAGGATAATGGGATCGACCGCTATGACGGGGTAGGCGCCTGCCAGTTTGGCAAGCTGAACGACGAAGAGCCCGATGGCGCCCATTCCAAAGACCGCGACCGCGTCACCAAGGCGGATGTGGCCGTCGCGGACGGCGCCGAGCGCGAAGTCGGCCGGGTCGAGGCAGACGGCCGCCTGCCACGGAACGCCGTCGGGCAGTCTGCGGGCGTGTTGGGCGGGCCAAACGTGTTCCTGGCGGAAGGAGCCGTGGGCAAAGACCGTATCTCCGAGACTGATGTCCTGGACCTCTTTGCCGATCTCGGTCACCTCGCCAACGCACATGTTGCCCAGCCCGTTTGGATACTTCACCATCTGGCTTTCCTGCGTGAAGATATGCAGCTCGCCATCGTAGTTGCCGCGATGGCCGGCATAGCCTTGGAACATGGCCATTTCCGAGCCGTGTTTGGCCGCACCAAAGCGACTGCGGACGCGAATCTGGTCTGGACTTAGGGGAGGGCTTTCATATTCGCGGAATGCGACTTCCTCTCGGGCGGGGGCGATGAGCTCGGTGGGCATGGGAATCCTCCTGGAGGCGGTGACCCGGTTGGGAGCAGCCAGTTTCGACTCTTAAGTTGCTGATTGTACATCCTTCCTACTCCGTCGACAATTGTGTAAGCGGGATCCGCTGTGCTATTCTATTTTCGCTTCTGACAAACCATACCTCCTCCTCCTGCAAAAACCATGCCGCTCTGGTTGACACGAAACGACGTTGAGAAACTCCTGGATATGCCGTCCGCGATCGAGGCAGTGGGAGAAGCCTTCCGACTGATATACGAGGGCGAGGCGGAATTGCCTGTGCGCGCCAACATACCGGTTGCAAGGCATGAGGGGAGCTTGATGTCCATGCCTGCCTACTTGGGCGGTGAGATGGATGCGCTGGGGGCCAAACTGATCTCCTTCTACGGGAAGAACCCGACGCGGCGAGGGCTGCCGGCGATTCAGGGGAACGTAGTGCTCTTCGACGGCAGAACCGGGGCCTTGCTGGCCCTGATGGATGCCGGATATCTGACGGCGATGCGGACCGGGGCGTCCGGGGGCGTTGCGACGCGCTATTTGGCGAAGGAGGACGCGCGGACGCTAACCATCTTTGGCAGCGGCGTGCAGGCCCCGTACCAGGTGGAGGCAGCGCTGTGCGAGCGGGCCATCGAGCGCGTATTTGTCCTGTCGCGGACGCCGGCAAATGCGGAGGCACTCGCAGTCAAGTTGGAGCAGATGTTCAACGTCTCGGCCCAGGGGACCGTCGATGTCAAAATGGCAGTTGAAGCGGCCGATATTCTGGTCACGGCAACAAGCACCCACGAACCTCTCTTCGATGGCGGCCTGTTGCGACCCGGTGTGCACATTTCCGGAATTGGTTCGCACCTTCCCTACGCAAGTGAAGTGGATGCCAGCGCAGTGCGACGGGCCAAGGTTGTGGTCGATCAGAAGAGCGCATGTCTGGCCGAGGCTGGCGATCTGATCCGCCCGATCGAGGACGGTGTGTACGATGCCAGCCGGATTCACGCCGAGATCGGAGCGATTGTTGCCGGGGACAAGCCTGGACGCGAGGGCGACGACGAGATAACTTTTTTCAAGTCGGTTGGCCTGGCAGCGCAGGATGTAGCGGTTGCCCGCGTGGTCTACGCCAAAGCGCTGGCGCAGGGCGCAGGCACTGAGTTGGACCGGTAACGTGTCGGATGGCGGAATCGTCAGCGGCGCCAGAGCCCGATCTGATCGCGTTCGATGCGGAGAATACCGAGCACCTGCGGTGGACGGTGGCGGTCTGGAACGACGCCGCCAATAACAGCATTCCCCTCACCGAGAGATTCCTGAAGTACAGTTTCACAGAAGATGCTGGTGTAGAACGGGCGGGCCGCATTGCGTTCGTGCAAGGCCGGCCCGCCGGTTTTGTGCTATGCAGCGCTCATCCCGGCGCGCCGCCGGCGATGCGTACCGAAATAACCGGCTGGATTGAGGCGATCGCGGTGGTACCAATCTACCAGAGGAAGGGGGTCGGGAGGAGGCTGCTGGTTTGGGCTGAGAACTGGCTGGACGCACAGGAGAATCGTTCTGCCCCCGGCATTTTGAAAGTGGGCGGAGGGCCGCGTCACTTTGTGCCTGGCGTACAAGCCGGGTCCTATGCCGAAGCCTTTTTCTTGGCATCTGGCTTCGAATATGAAGATGACCCCTTTACATGGGACGTGGCGCGATCTCTCAGCGACTACAGTCCGCCGTTGCTCGACCATGTACCCGCGGCAGCGCGCCCGGGTCAGCCGGGCCAAGAAGGAGATGTATTGGGCTTTCTGGCCAGTGAGTTTCCGGGAAGGTGGCACTGGCAGGCTGAGAGGTTTCTGGACGAGGGCGGACGGATCTCGGACTTCATGCTGCTCTGGACGGAGGATGGAGTGCAGGGATCTTGCCGGTTAACGTTTGAAGACTCGGCCAATCCGATTGACCGCTACTTCCCGTACCAGCTGCCGCGCCCGTGGGGACAGCTTGGTTGGATCGGGATAAGCGCGCATTTGCGAGGGCAGGGGCTGGGCATCTATCTGCTGGATGCTGGGCTGAGGCGGCTGCACAACAGCGGAGTCAACGGGTGCGTAATCGACTGGACCACGCTACTCGACTTTTACGGCAAGTGCGGGTTCCGTCCCTATCGGAAGTGGGCTAAGCTTGGACGTACCAGGGGCGGCAATAGGTAGCCCGAAATTCAGAACCGGAAGTCTCTCCCTATGAGCATGAACGCTACTGCGCCGGCGATGAAAGTCATTGGACTCATGAGCGGCACATCCGCCGACGGAATCGACGCGGTCCTGGCTGAAATCTCGGGAACGGCTGACAGTCCCAGTATGCGTCAGATTGCATTTGAGAGCGTTCCTTGGAATCAAAAGGAGCGTGAGGCTATTTTGCTTCTGATATCAGGGCAGGGTGGTGCGCGCACCGTGAGCCGGGCGGGGTTCTTGCTTGGAGAGCGGTTCGCCGAGGCTGCGCTGTACGTAGTCGAAGAAAGTGGACTTGAAATAGAGGACGTCGATCTGGTCGGTTCGCACGGGCAGACGATCTGGCACGAGGTCGAAGAAGACGGCACGGTTCAGTCGACTCTTCAGATAGGGGAGGCGGCCGTGATCGCCGAGAGAACCGGGCTCACCACGGTGGCCGATTTTCGTGTGGCCGACGTTGCCGCGGGAGGACAGGGCGCGCCTCTCATACCCGTCTTCGACCGGTTCTTTCTGCGGCCAAAGGCTGGTTCGACGCGGTGCCGGGCTGTTCAGAACATCGGCGGCATCGGCAACGTGACGTTTCTACCGCCGGAAGGGCGCACGGGAGGCATCCTGGCCTTCGATACCGGACCGGGCAATGTGCTAATCGACTGGGCAGCTGGCCAGGCAACTGAAGGTGCGCTGCAGTTCGATAAGGATGGCGGGTTGGCCGCAAGGGGCAGCTGCAACGATAGTCTGGTTGAAGACTGGCTTGCGCATCCCTACTTCCTTCAGCCTCCTCCCAAGTCTACAGGTAGGGAGCTGTTCAGTCATGCGATGGCCGAACAGTACCGTCTGGACGCTGCCGAAGCGAGGCTCTCGCACGAAGATTTTGTCGCGACCGTGACGGAGCTGACGGCGGCTTCAATTGCAGAGAGCTATCGTCGGTTTGCCCCTGCGCCGGTAGCTGAAGTAGTTGTCTGCGGGGGTGGTGCACGCAACCCGGTGCTTCTGGAAAGGTTGCAGGCGCAGTTGGCCCTGAGGTGCCGGCGACAGGTTTCAGTTGTGCGATATGGCGAACTGACTGGGGTCCCGGGCGACGAGGAGTCGAAGGAGGCTCTGGGCTTTGCCCTGCTGGCGTGGCTCGCGATTCAAGGCGAAGCGGGCAATGTGCCCGCGTGTACGGGCGCCAGCGGCGAGCGCATACTGGGCAAAATTGCGCCGGGACGGAACCTCCGGCGAGTGTTAAGCAAGCTGTAGATGGACCCTGTTCTCCTCGCAGCGGGGCTTTGATCACATCATCGAAACAGGGTCGATGTCGATGCGCCAGCCGAATGGTATGTCGATGCCTCGCAGAAATGCCGAGGGATCGGCCGCCCGAACAATGATCTGCCACCGATAGTAGCCACGGTAGCGCGCATAGGGTGCTGGGGCAGGGCCCAGCAGGTCGACACCTTCGCCCCAGATGCCCATCTCCTCGGCGCGTTGCTTTAAGTTCCTCATCATCCCGTTAGTCTGACCTTCGACCGTTTCAAGTTTCTTGTGCCAGAAGATCAACCGGGCCAGCCTGCTCACTGGTGGGTAGTGCTGCTCACGTCGGAATTCCACTTCCCGTTGATAGAAGGCGTGGTAGTCGTGACCGGCGGCTGCCTGAAGCGCGTAATGCTGGGGCGTGTAGCTCTGGAAAATAACCCGACCACCTTTGCGGCTGCGACCGGCGCGGCCTGCCACTTGAGTCAATAGCTGGAAAGTACGTTCCGGGCCGCGGAAGTCCGGAAGATAGAGGCCCACGTCTGCAGCGACGACGCCGACCAGGGTGACGAGCGGCAGGTCCAGCCCTTTGGCGATCATCTGTGTGCCGATGAGTACGTCGGCCTCGTGAGAAGCAAATCGATCGAGGATCTGTTCGTGGCTGCCCTTGCGACCTGTGGTATCGCGGTCCCAGCGCAGGAGGCGTGCGCGCGGGGCAATTTGGCTGACCAGCTCTTCGATGCGCTGCGTTCCGGTGCCGAAGAAGCGAATGCGATGACTGTGACAGGCCGGGCATTGTTCGGGAATAGGCTCGCGACGGTTGCAGCGGTGACAGATGAGCTGGGCAGCGCGTTCGTGGAAAGTGAGGGGCGTTTCGCAGCGGACGCATTCGGCGACAAAGCCGCAGTCGCGGCACATAACAAATGAGTGCGTGCCCCGGCGGTTCAGGAAGAGAATGGCCTGTTCCCCAGCGTCGAGAACTGCGTGGAGCTCGGACTGAAGACTGCGACTGAAGATACTCCGGTTGCCGGCGCGCAGCTCCTGACGCATGTCGACGATTTCGACGGGGGGCAATGCGGCGTATTCAGGAGGCCCATCCTTTTCCTGCGGACGGGCATCGTCCAGTTCACCGTGGCCCACCACTCTGTCGGGCATTTCAAGCAACTGCAGCCTGTCATGTTGCGCGGCATGGTAAGAGTCCAATGAAGGCGTGGCAGTTCCGAAGATCAGGGCGCTGTCGGTTGCTTCTGCCAGTTGGACTGCAACTGTGCGTGCATCGTAGAAGACGGTAAAGCTGCCCCACTCGTCAGTGTCCTGCTTGTAAGTGGACTCGTGTTCTTCGTCGACGACGATGAGACCGAGGCGGGGCAAGGGAGAGAAGAGGGCGCTGCGGGCGCCGACGATGACATCGATCTGGCCGTCCCGGGCCCTGCGCCAGACATCGTAGCGCTGGCTTGCGTTCAATCCAGAGTGAACTACCGAGACCCGATTTGGAAAGCGGCCGGCGAAGCGGGCAACCGTCTGGGGAGTGAGAGCGATCTCAGGTACGAGAACGATGGCCTGGCGATCGCGTGACAGTGTTTCGGCGATTGCGCGCAGATAGATTTCGGTCTTGCCGCTGCCAGTTGCACCGTGGAGAAGGAAGCTCCCACTCTCACGAGATGGCTTCACCTGCCCTTCCGCCTCCGAGCACTGATTCAAGGGTTCGTTTGGCGTAGAGGGGAAGCAGGTCCTGCTGATTACATCCCAGACCTTTTGCTGTTGTTCGGTAAGTTCGGGGGGATCTGTCCTTGGATAGATTCGGCCGCCAAGAGGGTCCCGGTAACGCACTTTCTGTTCGAGCCGGATCAGTCCGGCGTCCCTCAATTTGCGCAACATTGCAAGATCGGTGTCCACCTGCTTGTAAAGATCGGTCTTCCAGACAGGAGTTTTGGCTTTAGCAAGGGACTTCAATACCGGCTCGTATTTTGACGTACCCCGCATCCCCAGGATGGCATCTTCTGTGGCCGAACGTGACTGCGCAAGAGTCACACAGTCGTCCGAAACCCGTACTAGCTCCTTTTCATGCAAAGGAGGAATAAAGCTCTCCGGCGGAAATTCGCAGGCATCTCTCAGGTCATCCAAGGTCAATGTGAACGACGGTGCACTCAGAAGTGCCGCCAGGATCTGATCCTGCTTCCTCGTCCTTCCAAGTCTGAACAGACTTTTGCGAACAGACTTTGGATCGATAAGCAGTTCAACCTGTTCCTCCCGTTTGGAACGGACTCCGATAGCCGAGCCGCTCTTGCTGAGCAGGCCAGGCGTCAGGAAGAGCTTCACGGCTTCCGAGATTGGCGCCACGTAGTAGTCGGCAATCCAGAATGCCATGGTCAGCTGGGCCGGGGTCAGGACGGGTTGCGGACGGGCGAGTCGATCGACTGCTTTGGTCTCGACGGGAGACGAGGTCGCGGGCCCAACAACGATTCCCTGAACTTCCTGCGGGCCGAACGGGACCCATACCAGGTGGCCCGGCTCTACCTGACCTATCAGGTCGGGAGGCAGGTGATAGTGAAAGGTCTGAAAACGCGCAGCGCCGCCGGTACGCTGGTGAACCGACTCCGGCCCTGGGAGATTGAGGGAAAGGTTCAGTGCGCTATCGACATCGACGCCACCCCAGTCACTGCCTGGAGGCGAGACGTCACTCTGCCTGAACGAACGGCGGATGGGGATGAATATGATTACTTCAACTAGACTCTTCTCGACTGACACGGGATGTCCCTCTGGTCAGTGTGGCTCATATGTTCCGTCTATACCAAGGGAATTGTAACCCTGATGCGGCGCGACGGCCAAGGGTTCGGTCCTTCCCTCGGCAACCGGTTCAAAGAAAGGGTTTACCTCTGCCGCCACGAGGGCGACAGGAGAGCGAGGTTGGAGGCTGTCCTGGATTCGGTTACTACCAACGGCGACGGCGCTGAAAGGTGAGAAGTAGTGTGATGCGAAAGATTGCGGCGTAGACGTACACCTGCCAGAGCCCGACAGGGAGTGCCAGAGCAGCAGGCAGGTAAGCGGTGAAGGGATGGCCGACTAAGGACGCATTCAGGGAGTTGAAGAGGACGGCCAGCAGGCCGTAGCAGATCAGCCCAAGGACTACCCCCATCAGTGGTTGAATCATTGAGCGCAAAATGTATTGACGGTCGAACTCCTCATGCACTCGCATTCGCTCAAAGAGGAATGAAATGGTGCCCAGCCAGCCCCCAATCCCGCCGCTCGCCACCGTCCACAGCAGGGAATAGTAGTGTGATGTGTTCCATCCTGTGCTGGATGCGATCGCCAGGATTATTTCATTGACATCGAGCGGATAGAGATAGAGGGCGGCGCCAAGCCCGCCTAAGGCGGCCAACCAGAGGATGAGGAGCCCGAACGTGCGCAGCGCCATGCCGCGTGAGCGACTGCGGCTGGACTTGGCGCGTTCGATTATCTGTCTGGCCTGTTCGATATTATACTGGGCCCGCTCGATGCGGTGGGGCTGGCCGGCTATGATCTCCCTGGCCTCACGCAATAGGGACAGGGCATGGCCTGTATTCTCGCGCCGCGTTTCCCGAAACCGTTCGATGGCTTCGTAGAGGCCGGTAATTTCTTCTTCAATCAGTTGCGCGTCGGAAGAGAGAGATTCGGGCGCAACTTCGAACTGTAGCCATTCGGGCGGAGGCGCTACCGTTACGGGATTGTCCAGAAGCGATTCGGGTTGCCGCCGGATACTTTGAATTGGAAACTGCGGCTCTTGAGGCCTTGTCTGGCCCGCTGGACCCTGGCCCGACTGTGTATGGGGCAGGTCTTCCCCGTCGGACGGATTTACGCTGCGGGGAGACTGGTCGAGGATTCCTTGACTGGACAACGTTCCAGGGGTGGACTCTGTATCGTGCCGCATAGAGGGTTGGGACCATTGGCGCGATTCCGCGGCGGGACCAGGGGAGTCAGATGTGCCCGAACCTGGGACGGATGCATCCGGCACCGCCGCGTCGTTTCGAATCTGGTCAGGCGGCAGGGCGCTTTCTGATCCGGGCTGGACAGTCTGGTCGGAATGCAAGACCGGTTCTTGCTGGTCCTCGGATTCTTCTGATGGCTCCGACGCGATGCTTTCCGGAGAGTAGCGAGTTGCGGCGGTGTCCGTGCTGGCGGCCATCTGCTCAAGGAGAAACTCGGCGCGCTGACGCAGCGCGGCCAACTGTGCCGCCGATTCTTCGAGCATTTGCAGGGAAGACAACTCTTCCCGCGCCAAGTCGTTCGGACCTGGACCCGCCTTACTTTCTTCGGTCGGATTTGGGCTGCCGTCCGAAGATGCAGAGGCGTTTTCAGATTCGGAATTCAATATAAGCTACAGTTCATTTGCAACGCCAAATGCCCGGAGGCGGCACCGGTTTGACGGAATCCCCACCGCCCAACAGCGATCAGACGACTGTCTAGTACTATATCATACGGTATAATTCAGCGAAAAAGACTGCCTCTGAATTCCAATTGGGGCCCGCGAACCGTTCAATTCAGGGAAGCGGCGCCGGGTGAGCGCTCTGCAGTCTGAGATCTGGCGGAATAGTGTTTCGGGACACTTTCCGAGGAACTGATCCTTCCGGCTTGGCATAACTTTAGTGGGCTAAGCCTGCTCACTCCTCCCTGTTTCATCCACATCACTCAGAATCGGGTGGGTGAAGTTTCGAAGTTGACTGTAGCCAGGTCGACAGGTCGACGTGCTTTCTGAGGCGTGAAATGCAATTGGGGAAGCCGTTGAGTCGCCACCGGTGTGCGCACGCAACGTTTAAGCACTGCGGAGGGCAATGAAAGGCACCTCATGCGAGTAGTTCAGGTCCAGTTTTTCTCGAAGTCCTGAGTTCATGGATGGGTGGACGAATGGTTGGCACTGGGCTCAAGCTCAGTTTGAGACGTGAGAAACTGGTCCCTGGCTTCAAACGATCTGTCTCTCCAAGACGGCTCTATTGCACGAAAGGGCGTGTTGCGGAGGCCCAGGAAAGGTCCAAATGGCCGGCCACCTTAAACTACAGCGGCCAGTAGCCCGAATCCGCACCAATAGACTGAGTAGAGGAGTGAAAAAGGAATGGAAGACAGGCACTCAAGGCGACTAGCTGTATTTTACCCATCGCCCGACTTGGCGTGTGCGTAACGGGAAGGGAGCCATCGCGAGGTAGGAAAGGAAGAGCGAAAACGCGGAGTAACGAAATTGGCGCAAGATTTGACAGTCACAGTGAATGCCGCGTATAATTGACTATTGGTAGTCATTCTGAATTGTTCATTTGGAGAGGGAAAAGATGCCGAAACGAACCTGGCAACCGAAGGTTCGCAAGCGGTTGCGCACACACGGCTTTCGCAAACGAATGAGTAAGCCCGGCGGACGCAATGTGTTGAAGCGCCGCCGACTTAAGCGGAGGACAGAACTTTCAGTCCAGCTTTCAACGCGTAAGAGAACATTCTGACAGCGCGCCCCAAAACTGCTGGCTGGCCGGCAGCGTGTCGTGTGTACGAGAGTGGATGTGTGGGAAGGTGTGGGACATCCCCAACGAAGTGCGAAGCTCGTTCACTCACATGGCTTCGCTTAAAGCCAGCAATTGTGTGTATGCTGAATCTTTCGGGCCTTGAGCGGCGTGAGAAGACGCTTCCGAGTACGGGACAACAGCCGGTTCCAGGAGATTCGCCGCAAAGGCAGATCGTACAGTAGCCGTTTTGCCGTATTATGCATTCTCGAGAATCGTCTTCCCTATAGCCGTTTCGGTTTCTCCGTGAGCCGCCGGATTGGCAACGCAGTCCTGCGAAACCGCGTGAAGAGGCGGATGCGGGAATCGGTACGGTTACACATGGACCAGATTCAACCTGGTTGGGACTGTGTCGTCATTGCCCGAACTCCGATTCGAAAGGCTACGTACGGTCAGATTGACGACGCCTTCTCCCGACTCTTTGCACGCGCAGCGCTCTTGGTCTCTGAACTGGGCCCAAACAAGGCTAGCGCCTGGGAGGGCTGAGTTGTGCGCGCTGTCTTGCTGCTTCTGATCAGTCTCTATCAGAGAGGCATCTCCCCTCTCATGGGAAGCAATTGCCGCTTCTTCCCGACTTGCTCACAGTACACCTATGAGGCGGTGGAGCGATACGGGGCGGCTCAAGGGGTGTGGATGGGTTTGCGGCGCATCTGTCGTTGCCATCCATGGAATCCCGGAGGTTTTGACCCTGTTCCTTGACAAGTCATGCCAAACGCATCTGTTTTCATCGCATTCACTTTAAGGATCCCCATGTCGAGCAATGGAGGGCGGATTGCCGGGTTGCAGGCAAGTCGCCGCATACAATTCGGCAGAGGATCACGGGATGGTAAGGATGAAACACAGGTGATGCGGTCGGACAATTCGAGGTTGCGGAGCGACTAAGGCAACGAAGGTCGTTATATTGACCGGCCCTGCCCGCGCCTGGGTCTGGCGCGGCGATTAGGAGAAATACTGTGAATCGCAGAAGGATTCTCTGGCTGTTGATCCTGGTATCGGCGGCGTTTCTACTTGGCGGTTGCGGCGTACCACGCGAAGGCGTGGTGGACTGGAACACGGCAGAGGCAGAAGGATGGTGGCAGGTCGTCATCGTTTTCCCTCTGGCAAAGTCTCTTATCTGGCTGAATACCAGCCTGGTAAACTGGGATATCCCCTACAGCTGGGGCTTTGCGATCATCCTGTTCACGATAATAATCAAGATGATCACGTTCCCCTTGACGATGATCCAGATAAGGAGTATGCAGGCGCAGAAGGGCCTGCAGCCTCAACTTCAGGAGCTCCAGAAGAAGTACGGAAAGAACCGCGACAAGATGGCGCAGGAGCAAATGAAACTGTATCGGGAGGCAGGGGTGAACCCGCTCAGCGGCTGCCTGCCGATGGTCGTTCAGATGCCGGTCCTGTTTGGGCTGTATTCGGCTCTGGTGGCGTTGGGTCCGGCCTTGTCGGATGCTCGCTTCTTCTGGATTCCCGATCTTGGCTTTCCTGAATTCACGCGCGGGCTCGCCTGGATCCCCGAAAAGTTCAATGAGGGCGAGTATCTGCTTCTGCTGGCATACCTTGTATTACCGGCTTTGCTCATGATCAGCCAGGTCTACATGCAGAGGATGACGACCGCGACCACGCCGACCGGCAGCGAGGGTCAGGCCGGAATGATGAAGCAGATGACCACGATCATGACCCTGATGTTCGGCTTCTTCACATTGCAGGTGCCGGCAGGTCTGTCGTTGTACTGGGTGACGAGCAACCTGCTGCAGTTGGGACAAACATACATCGCCAACTACGTGAGTGGTGTAAATAACCCGATCGCCCCGGCGGCGCCGCAGGCCTTGACGGCCACGGCCGGTGCTGGTTCTTCTGATGGAGGTTCGACAGTCGCCCCTGCTGCAGAAGTAAAGGAACCCCAACGCAAGAGGACGCCTCATCGTCGACGGAACCGGCGCAATCGAAAGAGAAGATAAGATGAATGAAGGTCAGAGCTACGAGTACAGGGCAAAGACCGTAGATGCGGCTGTTAATGAGGGACTGCGCCAACTGGGTGTTTCCCTGGAGGAGATCGAAGTCGAAGTGATCGACGAAGGGAGCCGCGGGATTCTGGGAATCGGCGCCTCCGATGCACGCGTTCGCCTGATTCGCAAAGCTGAGGACCTGCCTTTGGCAGCTCAAGCAGAGGAAGTCAGCAGTGTTTCAGAAGGGACTCCAGTCGTAGCTGAGACAGTGCCTGAGTACGATGCCGCTACTGGACTCGATGCAACGACAACGCAGGAACCCAAACCGGTCGAAGACGAGGCCGCGCCGGTCTTGCCGGCGGACTCGCATCCTGCCCTTGCAGTTGAGGTGGATGAAGGCGACGCGGAACTCGAGGACCTTGCGTTCGATCTGCTGAACCAGATGTTGGTGCATTTGGGCATCGAGGCCGAAATCGAGGTTTCCTGGCAGGACAATCCGGAGGACAGTGACCGGGCACTCTGCCTCAATGTTGTCGGCGAGGAGTCGGGCGTCCTCATCGGTCGCAACGGCGAGACTCTGGCGAGCATGCAGTACCTTATCAGGCTCATGGTCAACCAGGAGATTCATCGTTGGAAAAACATCGTTGTCGACATTGACGGCTACAAGCAGAGAAGAGCTGAGCAGCTCAGCCAGCTGGCCCACCGCCTTGCTGAGCAGGTCGTCGCCTCAGGGAGACCGGCATCATTGGAACCGATGCCGGCAAGTGAGCGCCGCCTCGTCCACATTGCGTTACGCGACCACGAGCACGTATATACCTCAAGCACCGGTGAGGACACGCGGCGCAAGGTACAGATCCTGCTTAAGTGATTGAGGCCAACCCTCCGTTCGCTTGTTGAACCGTTGCGTCGTGGCGCAGTTTCTCAGGGACGGTCTCTTGCCGGAGCGACATGGCTTCGGTCGACCGCAAACAAACGAAGTCAGGTATACCAATCGCAAACTGCTCACGAACTGTCCATGTCGATCGATCTGCTGGCGATAGGAACTGTAACGCGAGACATCGCGATTGCAGATCCGTCCGCGACCGACTATGTGCTTGGGGGGACTGTCAGTTTTGCCGCGGTTACGGCTGCGCGACTCGGTCGCCGGGCGGCAGTTCTGACTCGAGCAGGTGATGACATTGATCTCTCTGATTTGCAGGGAGTGGCCGACCTTCACGTTCTGCCTTGCCAAAGCACGACGACATTCGCCAATCTCTACTCACCGGACGGCCGCATCCAGTACTGCTACACACCTTCGCCGCCCATCGCTGCCGTGGACATTCCCCCGCAACTTAGGGCGCCCCATATAGCTCTCCTGGGCCCTCTTGTGAACGAGGTACACGCTGAGGTGGCATCCACATTTGGCTCCGACACAATTGTGGCAGCCGTGCCCCAGGGCTGGATGCGCAGGTGGGACGAAGACGGCAGGGTTTTCCCGTCCCCGTGGACGGATAGGGCGGAAATCCTGCCCAGTCTGGACGCGCTCATTTTGTCAATTGAGGACATTGACGGCGACTTGAGTCAGGTGGAGGAGTTCCTCAAGTACGTGCCGCTCGTGGTCCTTACGGAGTACCGTGACGGGAGCACGATTTATATTCGCAAGCCTGAATCAGAGGTTGAAATTGTCCCGATTCCTCCTCGCCCGGCAGACGAAGTAGATCCTACCGGCGCCGGCGACATTTTTGCGACTGCATTTCTATTGCGGCTCGATGAAACCGGCGACCCGCTCGACGCGGCCCGCTACGCAAATGTAGCAGCTTCTTTCGGCGTTGAGGGTCAGGGCGTAAATGGAATTCCCAGCCACGAGCAAGTCTTGGACTACATGGCCCGGCATCCCTGGCGTCATTCCGCTGCCTAGCCTGTAAGGGACCCATAGACGAGACGGCCCACTCAAGTGCCGGCGACTTTATGCAGTTGAGAGTGCGATGACAACTCAGATATTCGCGATCGCCAACCAAAAGGGCGGCGTCGGCAAGACCACGACTGCCGTGAACCTCTGTGCCTACTTGGCCGGCGCGGGTTGCCGTGTTCTTCTTGTTGACAGTGATCCCCAGGCCAATGCCACAACCAGCTTGGGTATCGACCCCAGGAAACCGGGAACAAGCCTCTACGATGTCCTCATCGAAAACAGGCCGGTTCAGGAAGCTGTTACGGCAACGACGTTGCCCGGCCTGAACCTGGTGCCCGCAAACCTCGATCTGGCCGGTGCCGAAGTCGAAATGGCGGCGAGGATGGCCCGCGAGCAGCTCCTTTCCAAGGCCTTGCAGCCTCTACACCGCGAGTACGACTACGTGTTCATTGATGACCCACCTAGCCTGGGCCTGATCACGATAAACGGTTTGACTGCCGCAGATGGGATTATCATTCCGGTCCAGTGTGAATACTTGGCCCTTGAGGGATTGAGCCAGTTGCTGAGCACCATTCATCAGGTGCGAAAGGTCCTGAATGGACGATTGAAGGTCGCCGGCGTGCTTTTGACTATGTCGGACGTGCGCACGAATCTCAGTACGCAGGTGGTGGAAGACGTTCGGGAACACTTCCCCTTGGAGACGTTCGAAACGTTGATACCCCGCTCCGTTCGCCTCAGTGAAGCGCCTAGTCACGGCCTGACGATACTTAGCTACGCGCCAGACAGCGCTGGCGCGCTTGCATACGGGGAACTGGCCGCTGAATTCATGAGTCGTTTTCCAACTAAGTTTGCGGCGGCCCCCGCAGGTCTGCAAGGCGCAGGGTCTCCGGGTTCCACGGTGGCTTAGAGATGAGCAGAGAATCAGGTTCAGACCAATTGAACCCCCGCCGAAGGCACGGACTTGGCCGGGGGTTGGGCGCGTTGCTCGGTAGGTCAGACACGCACGACGACGTCGAGACCGATGCGCAGGTCGATCCGGTGAGCGATGGGGGGATCAGCGAAGTTCCTGTCGGGGAAATAGAGCCGAATCCCCACCAGCCGCGTACGCGCTTTGAGCCAGCGAGTCTGGTAGAGCTGGCTACGTCGATCCGCGAACACGGAGTCATTCAGCCCGTAATCGTCGCCGAGCGTCCTGATCAGCCCCATCGCTACTGGCTGATTGCAGGAGAGAGGCGCTGGCGGGCCGCGCGCCAGGCTGGGCTGTCGGTCTTGCCAGCGGTCGTGCGCGAGGCGACATCGCAACAGCTGCTGGAACTGGCACTGGTCGAGAATTTGCAGCGCGACGATCTTAGTCCCCTGGAAGAGGCCGCCGCCTTCAGCGTGTTGATTGATCAGTTCAGCCTGACTCAGGCGCAGGTCGCGTATCGTGTGGGGAAGAGCCGGTCGGCCGTGGCCAACGCAGTACGCCTGCTAGGACTGCCTAGAGAGGTCCAGGCAGCACTGAATGAACGGATGATCAGTGCCGGCCACGCACGCGCCCTCCTCAGCCTCGACAGCGACGAAGATAAATGTAGGGCTCTCGACCAGATTGTTGCCCGGGAGCTGAACGTGCGGCAGGCCGAAGAGCTTGTTCGAAGGTGGCAGGAAGAGCCCGCGGAGCAGGAGAGGAAGGAGGAACCTTCGCACCTGCAGGCACAGATGCGTTACTGGGAAAACCGTTTTCGAGACCGTCTTAGCACGAAGGTGAATCTCGACCGAAAGGCGGACGGTAGCGGTCGGCTCGTAATCCATTTCTATAGCGATGAGGACCTTGAGACGATTTACAGAGAGATCGTCGGCGATGAATCGGACTGAAAGCTCAGGTCCGTGAGCGAGACGCCGCCTGTGAAGTATAGTCTGCGCGTCGGTTCCCCTCTTGGGGGTACACCTCCTCTGAGTCTTTAGTATTGTGTTGGCTGGAATGCCGAATGGCTGAACAGATTGGCGATGCACTTCAGGCAGAACTGAATCTGGTTGCAGAGAAGCTTGAAGATGCGGTAGCCGATCTTCCGGCTGGGCTGGCGCAGTTTGTCCGCAGCGAATCGGCGCAGAATCAAGTGTTGGCCGGCGTTGTGCTGGCTTCCGCAGCGCCTGTGAGAGATTCGGTGGAAGACGAGTCCCGCAGAGTGGCGCTGGCAGCGGCCCTGGAGCTACTGCAGATCGCCCTTAACATTCACCGCCTTTTGCTAAGGCCCGAGCAGACCGGCTCGATCGACAGTTTCCTGCTTGGCGGAACGATTCTGGCCGGCGACTACTGTTTCAGCCGCGCGGCCGTGCTGGCGGCGCAAACCAGGCATCCTCAGGTCGTAACTGTTTTCGCAGAGCTCCTCCAGCAGGTAAGCCAAGCCAATTTGAGACGAGTCATCGCCGGGGATGGCGTTGGCGCGGACCACACCGCATTCGACGAGCGGGAAGCTCTCCTCCACAGCGGTGCAACTGCCGGCGCACTCTTGGCGGGGCTTAGCGAAGAAGAACAGGAGGCTGTAGTCCAGTTTGCCGCATCTCTGGGACGAAGTAGGAAGCGCGACGGGACCAAAAAACTGGGCGCCATGGCGGGAGCGACCTTCGACAGCCTACCCCCGCGGCAGAAGGAACGCTGGCGGGAGCTTGCATCGAGTCTCTGATCCACTATGTGGGCTGGGCCGCAACCGGAGATTAACGTGTCCTCAAAAAGAGCACTTCTTCTCACCACCCCAAACAGTTACCGGACGCAGGACTATGTCGACGCTGCGACGCGTCTGGGAATCGAAGCTATAGTGGCGGTGGACCTACCTAAGATGCTGGCTGAAGAATGGAACTTCCCCCTCGGCGCAGATTTTGGCCGCCCTGTTAAGGCTGCAGAGAAGATTGTCGAAGCGCTGGCCAGTTCGGACGGAGCAGACGGCAGCGAAGTCTGTGTCGATGCCGTCCTGGCGCTGGATGACTCCGGATCCCGGGTGGCGGCGTTAGTTGCGGCTGCGTTGGGACTACCCCACAACGATCCAAAGGCGGCGGAAGCTGCCCGCAATAAGTTCCAAATGCGGACGTTACTTGCCGCGTGCGGCGCTCCCGTACCGGAATTCCGCGAGTTTCAAACAAGTGACAACCTGAAAGAGATAATCGCCCGAACTGAGGAGGAAATCGGGTACCCGTGCGTGGTCAAGCCTGAGGAGTTGAACGGGAGCCGGGGTGTCATCAGGGCAAACCTGCGTTGCGAGTTGGCTGCCGCGGTGAGAAGGCTGACTGCCCTGATCGGGCGCGAGCAACCATTCCTGATTGAGGGCTACATTCCCGGGGTAGAGGTCGCTCTTGAAGGCCTCTTGGATAGAGACCGACTGCACTGCCTGGCCTTGTTCGACAAGCCAGACCCGCTTGAAGGGCCATTCTTCGAGGAGACGATTTACGTTACCCCCTCAAGGCTGCCTCCTGAAATGCAGAATCAAATCGCCGAGACCACAGAGGCGGCGGCGCGGGGATTGGGCCTGCAGACGGGACCCATTCACGCTGAGCTGCGGATCAATGTCGAGGGTCCATGGATTGTGGAGGTCGCAGGGCGGTCGATAGGTGGACTTTGCTCGCGAATCTTGCGGTTTGGAATGGAGGTCGGCAACGGCAGTTCGCTGGAGGAGCTGATTCTGCGGCAGGCGTGCGGTCTGCCTCTCGAAAGCTTGGAGCGTGAGCCGCAGGCCGGCGGAGTGATGATGATTCCGATTCCTGAAAGAGGTATTCTGCGTCGCCTGAGCGGCGTTGAGGAGGCGAAGGACGTGGCGGGAATTGAGGATGTCCAGATCACTGCACGGTTGAATCAGTCTATTGTTCCCCTGCCTGAAGGCGATGCCTATCTGGGCTTCATTTTTGCCAAGGGACTGTCGCCGGCAGCAGTGGAGGGTGCGCTTCGACAGGCACACTCGTTACTACAGTTCGAGATCGACCCGGAGTTTGCGTTGGTCCGGTAATGGCCGCCGCTACTTCCGGGGCGCCCCCTTGCCTGCGGGCACGCCTTTGCCCATGCCCGGAGTTCCTTCGGGAGTCCACCCTTCCGGCATCTGGGCGCCAACACCGAAGAAGAACTCTTCCATCTGCTCGGCCAGAAAATCGCGCGACTGCTGATCGCCGAGGCTGAGGCCGTAATGGTTGATGAGAACGACCGAGTACTGCATCCACATATCCCAGGCGGATTGCGAGATGTTCTCGAAGATCCGCTTGCCCAACTCGCCCGGATAGGGGGGCGACTCCAAGCCGGGCAGTTCCTGTCCGATCTTTGCACACTGCACCAGGTGGGCCATTGAATTGCTCCAAACCTATAGTAAGGTCAACTGTGCCCACCATTATACGGCCTGAGCTAACTCTGTGTCAAAGGATATGCGTACCCTTTTCGTAGGGATGTCCGGACAGTTCAGCCACATTGTGCTGGCAAGGCTTCTGGCACACGGTGTCAACGTGGTCGCCGTACTGCTCCCTGGACCGAGAAATATCCCGCTCCGGGCAGTTTTTTCGCCTGCCTGCACTGACTTGCCCCAACAGGGACGAGAGCTCGACCTGCCGATTTTGAACCCGGCCGTTATTTCGGCGCCGGCGGTTTCGGAGCAGAGCAAGGCGAACAGGGGCAGCGGACCGGGCGACTCTGCGTCATATGCGCCCAGGGCTTCTGCAAACCCTCTTGCGCTCGCCGCCAATGAAGGCATTCCTGCCTATGAATGCGGAAAGGTCGGCCATCAGGAGACAACCGGCTGGTTGAAGGAATTGGCGCTCGACGTAGTCTGTGTGGCCTGTTGGAACAGCATTATTCCTCCGCCTGTACTGGAGATTCCCCGATACGGTTTTCTGAATGTGCATCCTTCGCTGCTGCCCGCCTACAGGGGTCCGTTTCCGCTTTTCTGGCAATTTCGTAATGGGGAAACGGCGACTGGTGTGACGGTACATTGGATGGACTCGGGCCTCGATTCGGGCGACATTGCGGGGCAGCGCGAGATTCGATTCAATGATGGAATCCGTGGCGCCAGCGCAGAAGCGCTTTGCGCGAAGTCAGGAGGCGACCTGCTGGCAGAGGTTCTGGCAGTTCTGTCGCGGGGTGATGAAATTAGGCAGCCCCAGCCTTCCGGGGGGACCTACTATCCCGCTCCCTCACATGACGACTTCACCCTCGATTCCAATTGGCACACGAGAAGAGTATTCAATTTTATGCGGGCGACTGCAGAGTGGGGTATACCTTTCAGTGTGGAAGCGGACGGAAGATTGTACCGGCTGAGTGACGCGATAGAATGGCAGGAGGACGCTTCAACGGAAACGCCAGATTGCGGCAAGGTATGGGCTTCCTTTCAAGGCGGCAGTGTGTTAGCTGAAGAGTGGCCCGATTGAGCCCCGTTTACGAACAAAGCCAGTCAGCTTATTGACCAATATGGTTAGACCAGATGATCCGAAACAGTATTCGATCAATTCGCATCCAAATGACAGGAGATCACCGATGTCACTCATGTCAATACCGCCGGGGATGAAGATCGCGGCTCAAGTGTCACCGGAAGCCAGCGAGGAGGAGTTGCAGTTCGTAAAGCAGATGGGTCTGGACTGGGCAGTTTGCTGGACGGACGGCGAACACGCCGGCTATGACTACTATGCCAGGACCAAGGAACGGTTTGAGAAAGCCGGAGTCCAGATCTACGGGTTTGGCAACCGGGAAGTGCACAATCAGGACGCCATCGTGCTGGGGTTGGAGAATCGAGACGCCAAGATCGAGGAGTACGTCAGTCATCTGAGAGCACTGGGCAAAGCCGGGATTCCCTATACAACGTACGCACACATGGGGAACGGGATCTGGAGCACGGAGCGGGAGCTGACGCGAGGCGGCGCCTCGGCGCGAGGATTCGATATGGCAAAGGCAGACGCTGGACACTGGGCGGGACGCTACTACCATCTGCCACTCACACACGGCCGGAAATACTCGGAAGATGAGATCTGGGAAAACTTCCGGTACTTTGTTTCCCAGGCGGCTCCGGTGGCCGAAGAGGAAGGCGTCAGGATTGGCATTCACCCTGACGACCCGCCCCAGCCAGAGCTAGGGGGAATCCCCCGGTGCATTTTCAGCAGCTTCGATGGTTACTACAGGGCTATGGAAATCGCCAGCAGCCCCAACGTGGGTATCTGTTTCTGCATTGGCTGCTGGTTGGAAGGCGGCGATCTGATGGGCAAGGGGGTTGAGGAGTCACTGCAAGAGTTCGGTCAGGCAAACAAGCTCTTCAAGATCCACTTTCGCAACGTTGACCAGCCGTTGCCTCACTTTGTCGAAACGTTTGTGGACGACGGTTACTTTGACATGTACAAGGCGATGCGGGTCCTGGAGCAGACCGGCTTTGACGGTGTATTGATTCCGGACCACATTCCAATGATGGCGGACGATCAGCGCATCGGAACTGCCTATACGATTGGGTACATGAAGGCTCTGCTGGCCCGGGCGCAGGAAGAAGTGAAAGGGTAGGTACTGCAATGAAAACCGTGGGAATTCTGAGCCCCGGAGACATGGGGCATACGGTAGGTGAGCGGCTGAAAGCGCATGGTCTACAGGTAATCGCGCATCTGGCCGACCGCAGCGCCCGCACGCGTGGCCTGGCCGAAAAGGCAGGAATAGAAGAGGTAGATTCCTACGACTCCCTGATTGAAATGGCGGATGTCGTGCTGTGCATTCTTGTGCCCGCGGAGGCGGGGACGGCAGCGCAGACGGTAGCGGAGGCACTTCGTCGCACAGGTGCTGACCTGCTCTATGCCGACTGCAACGCGGTTTCGCCGCAGACGACCATAGCAATAGGGGAGACGATCACTGAAGCCGGAGGCCGATTTGTAGATGCCTCGATCATCGGGCCGCCGCCGCGCCGTGAAGGGGCGACGCGGTTCTATGCGTCGGGCGTGCACGCGGGCGAGCTGGCGAAGCTCGAAGACTATGGGCTCGACGTACCAGTCATCAGCGACAGTGTAGGCGATGCTTCTGCCATCAAGATGTGCTACGCAGGAATGACCAAGGGACTGACCGCGCTTTGCACGAACCTGTTGGTTGCTGCAGAGGCGCTGGGAATACGAGATGCCTTGTTCAATGAGTGGGGTCTGAGCCAGGAGGCAATGCTTAAGCGCGTGCAGGGTCTGCCAAGTATGCCGCCGAAGTCACGACGTTGGGTCGGCGAAATGGAGGAGATTGCAGCTACGATGTCGGACGTCGGCATGTCGCCGAAGTTCCACGAAGGCGCCGCAGACGTCTACCGTTTTGTCGGTGCTTCGGCTCTGGCAGATCGGACTCCTGAAGACCCTGACGAGCCTTCGCTGGAGGAGATGTTGGGGCTGTTGGTGGGGTCGCTGCCTACGCGGTGAGACCACCCTAAGGGGGACTCTTTCTCATCTTTCTTGAACAAGCAATTCGGGAGCAAGTCCTGCCATTCCCATTAGTGGACGGCAAGAATCGCTCCCTTTGTCCACGAACGGCCGCAAATGAAGTTCCTATCGCTAGGATCGAACGGGATCATCCCAAGGTTTAACTTGACTCTCACACAGGTTCCCCATCCTGTTGCCCCGGGACACAAGGCGCTCGACCTGTCCACCTCAGTAGGCCAATTAGCGTAGGCAGTCAACTGGGGCAGTGCAACTGAACAAAGGCTCCCCAAGAAAGATACGAGATACTCTCTACTGCAGAGGCAAGAGCGCGCAGGCGGTTTCCCGCCCAATTCGGTCCTTGGGTTCGACGTCGGAAAGTTACAGCTTGCAAGGACCTGCTCAGATTTTCAGGCCGCTGAGGACAACGCCTTGGATAAAATAGCGTTGGGCGGCGGCGAAGAGGGTGATAACCGGGACTGTCATGATGGCGGCGGCGGCCATCAGCAAGTGATCGCGCGGATCCCTGGATTCCAGAGGAATGTTCTGGAAGAATCGGAGGCCTACGGCCGCCGTAAAGAGGTCGACCTTAT
>JAPPKT010000176.1 GCA_028819675.1 Caldilineaceae bacterium
AGGCCGCGATGGCCGCGCCGCCGATGCCGACCGCGCCCCACTGCAGGAAGCGGCGTCGGCTGAGTATGGTATCGTGATTCATAGAGTTCGCGCTCCTTTCCGTTTTGAGTAAGGTAAGAAATGTGAAGTGTCTTCAATTGGCAATGGGGGAAGCAGATGCATGCTACTATGGCCTTGTCAGATTCTAACGGATCTGGAGGTAGAGAGCAAGCTTCTTTTTGCAGGCAGATGCTCGCCAAACTGTCGGGCATCGCGGCCGACAACCTGAATCGACGAACAAAGGACGGTTAGGAATCGACCTTTCGCCTGCAATGCTGTCATCCAAGAACTGCGAAAAATCAGATTCGGACAGCGCCTGCCCAACATACTGGGGCCGCGCCAAGCTACATCAGCCAATTGCTTGGCAGGCCGACTGCAATTGCGATTCCGAAGACTAAAAGAGCTTTGCTGCTTACCGTGAGGTAACCTGACATGGCCTTATCGAAGAAAGTCTTTGATCCACAACCGGTCACGCTGACTGGTAACCTGGTGTGCCTTGAGCCAATTGCGCTGGCCCATGCTGCCGACCTGTATGCCGCGGGCGCGGAGGAGTCGGTCTGGAGATACGCGGCCCGCCCTGCTCTGAGCAGTGTTACTGATGCAGAAGGATGGATCAAGGCCTGTCTGGAGGAACTGGCAGCAGGTACACGCGTCACCTTTGCCGCAGTTCACCGGGAGACCGGTAAGGCGGTGGGCTCGACTGCGTACATTGACATCGTCCGCGAGCACCGGACGCTGGAGATAGGCATGACATGGTACGGGACCGCGTGGCAGCGGACCGGCGTGAATACCGAGTGCAAGTACCTGCTGCTGCGGCACGCCTTCGAGGACCTGGCAGCGCGGCGAGTCTCCCTCAAGTCGGACAGTCGCAACGAACGGTCGCGCCGCGCGATTCTGCGCATCGGCGCAGTCGAGGAAGGCACACTGCGCAATCACCGCATTGCCCGCGACGGCGTGGACCGCCATACTGTCTATTACAGCGTGATCGAAAGTGAGTGGCCTGCCGTGAAGAAACGCCTGGAAGGGCTGATGCGGAGGTGAATTCCTTTGCGAGGCCTGGGATTGGCGTTGCAGGCCGTTGCGCTACCTTCCTACGGGAGTTCCTCGTGTTTGGCGTGGACTTCAGTGGGGATGGCCATTAGAAAAGCGGGCATTTTCTGGCGAAAGTCCGCTCTTGTGATTCATCTGTGCATCACAAACCTCGTTGAGATTCAAAAAACGCCGTTTTTGAATCTCAACGTCTTTTGAGTTCAACAGATGAAACTCAAAAGACCTTTCGGCCTTCTGCGATGTTGAGCAACTCAGGGAACGCTAGTATAGCGGAGCGACGGCCACCGCCTTGTCTTACCTCCGTAAGTATGCCGTTCGTCTTGAACTGGTTGAGTAACCGCTGCGCGGTAGATTTGGGGATTCCCGCGCCGTTTACAAAATCGACTGAACGGAAGATCGGCCTTTCGAAAATCCGGTCAAGCGCTCTGCTACTGTACTGGGAAGGTATGACCTCTACGACTAGGTCTCGGAGTTTGCCGTAAAGCGTTAGCAAATTTTGGCTCTTCTGCTGATATGCACGCGCCTGCTCCGTCAACGCCGTGAGGAAAAAGGCGCACCATCCGGTCCAGTCACCGTCGCGCGACACCGCAAGCAGACCATCGTAGTACTCATCACGGTGACTCTCAAGATATTCGCTGATGTAAAAGCTCGGGGAGGACAAGAGTTCCTTGGTAAACATGAAGAGCGGAACGAGCAGCCGGCCCATTCGTCCGTTTCCGTCCAGGAATGGATGGATCGCTTCGAACTCTGCGTGGACGATGGCAAGTTGTACCAGGGTATCCGGAGCCCCTTCGTGCATGTAAGATTCCAAGGCATCCATGGCCGAGTCCAACTCTTCCACCGGACATGGAATGTATCGAGCCGTTTCAATTGTGGAGCCTGGCGGTCCAATCCAACAGGTGTCAGGCAAGCGTCGATATTTGCCGGGCGCTTTGTTATAGCCCCGTACACCCTGCATGAGAACTGCATGTGAATCTCGGACTAGCCTCTGCGACAGCGGGATCTCCTTCAACATGTCGATGGCGGCATAGAGTGCTAAGCGATAATTCAGCACCTCACGTATGTCAGCTTTCTCTGGGGTGCTCTCATCTGAAAGGTTCCCTGCCGCTTCGAATGTCAGCAGTTCGGTCAGCGTCGTCTGCGTCCCTTCTATGCGACTGGAAAGGACAGCTTCTTGTGAGGCAAGGGGAGACAGCAGCACACTGGCATTGGGTAGCCCTTTCAACATCCCCTCATAGCCGGCTACGGCGGCGTGGGCGGGACCGATGAGTGGCAACAGCCTCTGCCAATCCATTTTCTGTGGTGGAAACTGTCCGGAGTGATATCGTACAGGTGTCATGGAAAGGGTATTATCGGGTTAACTTACGTCTTCAATTCAACCTGACTTTACATCAAGTATGACGACGGAACAACGTAAAGCCGACGTGTTCAGCCCTGATTCCAGTATGCCCACCCCGCTACCTCCCCGACGATATGAACGCTAGCGCGTCTGTGCTAGAATTCCCTGTGCCGCGTCCGACACTGATTCCCGCCTCTCCTGAGGAAAAGCGTGCAGCAGGTATTGACCGCTGAGCAGGGCCAAATTCTACA
>JAPPKT010000396.1 GCA_028819675.1 Caldilineaceae bacterium
GGAGGATGGGGGCTTCGGCGCTGAAGGAGCGGGCGATGGTGTGGAGGAAGGGGGTGACGGCGATGAAGGCGAAGATGCCGAGGCCCAAGTAGATCAGGACTGACTCGAGGCGGAAGCGGAAATTGCGGGAAGCGACCATTTGACACCTAGACAGCAGTGGCCGGCGGTCAGCGTGCTCGCGGGAGCCACAGGCCAGAAGTTGCGAGGCACAGGGAGTATAACGTGAGCGTGCGGCCCGAAATCGGCAGGACGTGTGTCGCGGAAATGGAGCTTCTGCCGTTTTTGGGCTCTCAAAGGGTCTGTTTGAGGCGCCCGTTTGGGTAGGCGAGGAACCGTTATGCGTTCTGAGTGCGCTTGTTTACGAGCGTGGCGCGGGAAAGAACGGCATGATATTTGGGGGGCATCTTAGCACAGTCGGAGAGGGTTGCCAATGTATTCAAAGATTGGGGTGCATCCCATATTTTTTGAGAGGTCGTTGTCTGAATCAGGATTTTCAGGATTGATTGGGATTTTCAGGATGGCAGGCGACCGGTTGTGGTCTGTGGGACGGATATTTCTGCGCGAGATGAAAGGGCGGGCTGCAGGGAGACAACGGTACGGGATGCACCCAGAGATTGGGACAACCAGGACCTGAAATTGGATTGACTCTCTTTGGGAGGGGTTGCGGCGAAGGGGACCGATAGGTCGCGTCTGTACATTGGCGACATCATGTTATCGCGAGCGAACGACAAGCGTTTCACGAGCGATGCATGAGAGATCCCGAGAGACCACTAAGCGATACGGGGGACTTGGAGTGAGAGAAATGTAGAGGCCGAGTGATGAATGCAGGAGGTATTGATCACTGCCTGGGACAGCAAGAGCTTTGCCTACCGGCCGGTGCGGTTTTCTCTGGTTGGCGGGGTCAGTAGGCGCCGATTTCGACGAGCCGGTCGTCGTCGATGCCGAAGTGGTGGGCGATTTCGTGGCGGACGACCCTTTGGACGAGATCGCGGACTTCGGATTCGGTGCGGCAGCGCATGAGGATGGGGCGGCGGTAGATGCTGATCTTGTCGGGCATGACCAGGTTGTAGCCGTGCGTTCGATCGGTCTGGGGGATGCCCTGATACAGCCCCAGGAGCTCGGTGCGGTGATTCAGGCCAACGGATTGGAGGGTGGCGCGATCGGGCCATTCCTCGACGAAGATGGCGACGTTTTCGAGGCAGTCGAGGAAGATATCGGGCAGGTCTTCTATGGCGCTGAGGACCAGCTCGTCGAACTGATCCTGGTTTCTGATCGATTTCATTGGCCTGAAGGTATCAGCTATTCATCGCTTTCGGCCTCAAGGGTGCAGTGTACGAGCGGGCCTTCGGGGTCGGTGCTGGTGTGATAATTGTAGGATTCGCCACCGGTTTCGAGGACTATCAGGTAGCCAGGCGTGATCATCTGGGCGTACATGCCGTCCGGCTCGGGGCAGCCGAGGCTGGTGTCGCTCCACTCGACCTCTTCGGTGCTGAGAACGGTGATTTCATCGGAGGCGGCGCCGGCGGCCTGCATGAGGTCCTCGGTGGCGCGTTCGACGAGGCGGGAGAGGGGGTCTTCGACGACCATCTGCGGCGCGATTTCGACCATCGCCATGGCGGCGGGCGTCCCGTCTTCGGTGCACTGCACAATTGGGCCAGCGGGGTCGGTGGCGGTGTGATAGTTAAATGTGTTGCCTTCAGATTCGAGGACGATGAGGTAGCCGGGCGTGATGACCTGGGCGTACATTGTGTCCGGGTCGGGGCAGCCGAGGCTGGTGTCGCTCCACTCCACCTCTTCGGTGCTGACGACGGTGATCGCGTCGGAGGCGGCGCCGGTGGCCTGAATGATGTCCTCTGTCGCGCGTTCGATAAGGCGGGGCAGGGCGTCCTCAGCATCGATCCGGGTCTCTTCTTCCCCTTCTTCGAGCTCCTCCGGTTGGGCGATAACTGCGCCTGCGGGCGTGCCGTCTTCGGTGCACTGCACGAGCGGCCCTTCGGGGTCGGCGCCGGTGTGATAGTCGTAGGTGTTGCCGCCGGACTGCAAGACGATGAAGTAGCCGGGGGTGATCATCTGCGCGTACATCTCGTCGGGATGGGGGCAGCCGAGACTGGTGTCGCCCCATTCCACTTCCTCGGTGCTGACGAGGGTGATCTCATCTGAATCGGCGCCGGCTGTCTGCATCAGGTCTTCTTTGGCGCGCTCAACGAGGAGGAACAGAGGACTGCCTTCTTCCAACTGCCCGGCAGTTTCGGCCGCGGTCGGCTCCGCTCTGGGGGCGAAGGGATTGCGGATGTTACAGGCGCTGAGTGACAGCGCAACGATGAGAAGCAAAACGAACAGCCTGGCGGAGGCCGCCATGCGCGGTTGCCGGTCGCCTGAGATTCTTCCTTCTAAACTTTCAGACACGGTCGTTCCTTGTGGAATAGATAATTGGTAACTACTAAGCCATGTTCTGTGTACGGTCTGCCTGGGGGGAATGTATCGTCAGCATTTCTGTAGCGGGCTCTCGATGGTCATGGCGGTGATCGTTGGGCATATATGGGAGTGGCCTCGCCTGTCTTGCCTGCGCTGGACACATTTTCGGAATCTGCCAGGAGGCGGGGGGGAAGCGCGGGCCGACACGGGGCGGCAATTTCGTATTGCCCACCTACTGGCTACGACGCGA
>JAPPKT010000463.1 GCA_028819675.1 Caldilineaceae bacterium
CGCGCAGGCGGGCTCAGCGGCTGCACGCCATACCCCAGCACGCGCCAACCCAGCCGCGCCGCGGCCCGCACCAGCCGCTCCACAGCTGCGCGGAAGGCGCTCTCCAGTTCAAAGAGGGTGGTGTAGGGACCGACGTTGAGCTCGATCGTACCCTTTCCCACCTCAAGCGCGTAGCTGTAGGCAGCGCCGTCGAGACCGACGATCAGGTCGGTGTTGACGGCATCCCGCTTGACCTTAAGAGGAGGGAGGGAAGAACCTTCGCCTATCTCCTCCGCGAGAAGGAGGGGCCACAGCCGGTCAATATCGGCGGCGCGTCCACTCTGATCGACGACAGGGAATTCGGCTTCGCGGCCGACCGTGCGGGGGCCCTGCAACTGCGTGGGAAAGTGCGCGGCGAAACGGTCGGCCAGGGCTTCGTAGGCCCTTTGCAGTGAAGGCTCCACTATGGCTAACCGAATTTGAGCGGCCTGATAGTGGCCGAGAGGCGACGGACGATAGTGGGCAGCGCAGCGTATGTGCGGCAGACGGCACTGGCCTGCGTCTCGTCGCTGCCGCGGTCTTTGACACCGGTGAAGAGGATGGCGTTCATGCCGATCGACAGGGGCCCGATGACATCGTTGCTCTCGCGGTCGCCGATATGGACAATCTGGTAGGGCGCCGCGCCCAGACCGCGTGCGGCCTGCCGGAAGACGTCAGGCTCCGGTTTGGATGCGCCGATTTCATCCGAAAAGAGCATGTAGTTGAAGTAGCGCAGCAGACCCTGGCGCTGCAGAAGATAGCGCAGCCCGCGGCCGGTTGTGTGGATGGTGTCGGAGATGATGCCCAGCTTGTAGTGCAGCGAAAGCTCGTCAAGGGCGGCATGCACGCCCGGCGTAAAGTCCGGCTGGATGCGTACCTCCATCGTTTCGATCTCACGCACCAGCTCATCCACCTCGCGCATGAGCCGCGAGAACCGTCCCGGCCCCGGCCGCAAACCGAGAAACTCGTAAGCGTCGTACATGCGCGCGGCGATACCCGGCGTATGCAGCTCCTCGTGCCAGGCATGCTGGAAACTCTCGTTGGCGTGTTGATACGCCAGCACCGCCTGCTCGTAGGCGATCTCCGGATGCTTCTGGGTCACGTGGCTGGCGAACAGTTCGACGCGCGCATTGGCTTTGCTCGGCAGGCCCAGCGCCTCCCTCTTCGGCTCATCCGAATCGTCGATCGCAATCGTGTCCCAGAAGTCGAAAGTGATGGCTTCAATCATGACTGCAGTGGCAGGCGGCCAATGATCAGTGGTTATTGGTTACGCGTGAATCCACCGTTCGGCTCGGCAGATAATCAATCTGGGCCATGGCTTCGATGAGGCGGGCGTTTTCATCCGGCGGCCTGGCCGCGATGCGGATATGTTCGGGCAAACCGAACGAGGTGCAGTCGCGTACAAACAGCCGCTCACCCACCAGCCGGTCGCGTATCGACTTGGCATCCCCAACCGGCAGCAGGAAGTAGCTGACCGTCGTCGGCAGCGGCGCGAACCCGCAAGCCCGCAGACCATCCTGCAGGTCCCGCAGATCCTTGCGCAGTCGCGTCGTCGTCTCTTCACGCCAGTCCATCTCATCCAGCGCCACCAGTCCGGCCAGCTGGGCGACCCCGTTGACGCTCCACGGCGGCTGCATCTCCTGCAAGCGTTCAACGATCGGTGGCGCCGCCAGCAGGTAACCGAGACGCAGCCCGCCCAGCGCGAAATCCTTCGTCATCGAGCGCAGGACAACACAGCCCGGCCCGCGCGCCCGACCTGAGTTGCCGTTCCTGCCTGCCATAACCCACTGCGCCGCGCTCCAGGGGTCTTCGGTGAACTCGGCATAGGCCTCATCGATCACCCACAGGGCATTGGGCGCGCCTTCCCACAGAAAGCGCAGCTCGCCCGGTGACAGGTACTCGCCCGTGGGGTTGTTCGGATTGCAGATGAAGACCAGCCAGGGCGAGGAAGTCTCCAACGCTTGCCGCGTCTGCGCCAGCGTCGTGCCGCCCGGGGCATAGCTGCGGCGCCGGATACGGTGCCAGCCGGGCAGAGGAAGATGGATGGGATGCCCCCCCGCCATGATGACGCCGTCGGCGTACTCGCTGAATGTGGGCGACAGAATCGCGGCCTGGCGCTGGAATCCATAGGCGTGCGCCAGCAGCCAGATCAGGTCGGCAGTGCCGTTCCCCACCAGCACCGCGTCCGCCGGCAGACCGTGGTAGGCGCCGATCTTTTCGCGCAGGCGCTGGCTGCGGCTGTCCGGGTAACGCGCCAGGAAGGAGCGGCTTATCTCGTTCGCAACAGCTTCGACGACCGACGCCGGCGGGCCATACGGATTGATGTTCGAAGAAAAGTAGACGACTTCGGAAGGGTCCAACCCCAGCGCATCCAGCTCGGCGTAGTCGGGTGTTCCGTGTATCGAGGTGGTTGGCATTTCCAGGTCCGGTTTGCGCGCCGTAACGGGGGCGCGACGCCCATCGAGACTGTCGCCGAGTATGCTATCACAACGGCAAGCTGCGCGCCACTTATTGGGCGATCTGGGCGCATCCCAAAATGGGGACGAACTTTCGAATATCTCTGGAGGCACCCAAGCCATGGTCTGTTCCCATTCCAGTTTCCGCCAGAATAAGCGCCGTCTCTGACCACTGACTACTGACCACTG
>JAPPKT010000618.1 GCA_028819675.1 Caldilineaceae bacterium
GGGGGGGGGGGGGGGGGCCGCCCCCCCCCCCCAACTTGGGTGGCCCTACTCGGCCCGACCGCCCAGAACTACAGGGGCCAGAGGCTGGGGGCCAGGAGTTAGAAGAGGCGGCGTTTCATAGAGAATTGGAATGAAGTGGAGAGAGGTATCCTCGTTTGCAGGATTCGGGGTCGCCACCAGGCTGTGATTTGGCGGTTACTTCGTTCATCAGATAGTCAGAGTCTCTACGAATACCGTTCGATTGCACTACAGTTCAGTTGCATCGCGGGGCGGGCTGCCTACGTTATTCGGGAATGCGACTGGGAAGGTGTTGTTTCCCGTTAATCAACCCTTTTGGCTATGGTAGACTTAGGAGACGATGCAGGTTTTCTGGAAGCCTCCGATTCGTCCCCGACCGGCCATTTGGGCCGAGAATTTCAAGATGCTGTAACGCTGGCTGCACGCAGCCCTTCTCAATTCTTTCCCGTCGACCTATGCAGTCTCGGTGGCGACTCGCGACCTGATCGGGGTTCGATCAGGTGAGCACATTGGGGCCGAGACATTGAAGAATCGCCGTATGTCAAGTCGTAATGGAGAACTACCCACAGTGAGGCGCACGCTGAGCGCGGCTGGGCCCATAGCGATGGTTGTGGCCCTGGCAGGTGTCCTGCTCTATCTCCTGCTCTACAACGGCCGCGCTGATTCAGCCGATCTCGCTAAAGACGTGAACCTGACGACCGGGGCGGAACGCGCCGATTTGCGGAAGGCGGAAGCCGGAGATAGCGGGCTCCTGGAGAGCCGAACTCAGATAAGCGTCCTCTCGAGTCAGACTTCAGCGGTCCCTTATACGAAGACGCTGGGTGTTTCCGAGTTCGGGCTGGGTTTCGTGAACTCGGCCGAGACCAACAGCGGGGCTGGCCGGATCCAACGCGGGGTAGATACCGGTGTTCGCATGGACCGCTTTCCCGTCTATTGGGAGCAGGTCGAGAAACGGATTGGGGAGTTTACGTGGACCGGCCAGGACGCAGCCATTCTGGCGAATGAAGGCAAGAACCTGAATACCTTGGCGATATTGCTGGGTACTCCTCGCCAGTATCGCCTGGGGAGCCGGTCAGCTTCGACATCGCTCGGCGGTTCATTCACGGAATTGCCGGAGAACTTCGCACCGAGATCGGCGGATTGCCTGCCGCAGGAGGCTGGAGGCGAATGCGACCTAATGGAGGTGCTGGATGCTTCCGGGAGGCAGGTGCGAGTTGCGCGGGACGGGCTGCAGGGGCAGTCCGGCACTTGCCAACGTCACGAGGGTCCTCCGGCGCCATTTGGGTTGAGTAATTCGATATTCACCGACGGCACCGATGTTCCGTCGACCGATGCACGGCTCAACCCAACAAACCCATGGGCCCGCTTTGTCGGCGCGGCGGTGAACCGGTACAAGCCTGGTGGCGACGCGGGCACTAACATTCGCCATTGGGAGATCTGGAATGAGCCGGACCTGTGTCATTTTTGGTCGGGGACACCTCAGGAATACGCTCGCTTGCTGAAGGTTGCCTACATTGTAATCAAGTGGATTGACCCCGAGGCCTACGTGGTGTTCGGCGGCCTTGCGCACTTCGAAAACGGGCAATGGCTCTATGACATGTTGGACGCGCTGGCGACCGACTCTCTAAGCATTCAGAACAGTGGATTCTTTGACGCGGCGGGCAGTCATCATTATTCGCTATCTTACGTCGGCTACCAGTACACGAGGAAAGTTCGCAACGCGCTGGACGCGCGCGGTTGGGAAAATAAGCCAATCTGGATTACGGAGAGCGGTGTGCCGGTCTGCAACGACTACCCTGGTCCCACCTGCCCGAGCCCGTGGCGGGCCACGGCAAATGAGCAGGCGTCGTACATTTGGCAGAATATCGCTTATACCAGGCTGGCCGGCGGGGGTCCGATATTCCACTTCATGCTTCACGACGATTGCGGGAACGTGGTTGCGGTCGATTCGCCTGACGGGTTCGGGCTGGCAAAGAACGAGAGCATCAGTTTCTGCTCGCCATCCAACGCCGAAACACGGGTGTCCTACAACGCCTTCAAATTAGCCAATCAGCACTTCACGGGCACTGAAGTTGCCTGGGCGGACATCGAACGTTTTCGGGTGCGGCGGATTGCATTCTATCACCCCGAAACAGAAGAGCGGCGTCTGCTCGCGTGGTCCCTGAATACGCAGGCACAGACGGCCAACATACCGGCTACCGGCACAAGCGGGCGACTGATCCGTTTGGATGGCACGACGACGGTCGTGACTCCGACCGCCGGCATGTATGAGGTAAGCCTTGCAGGTGCGACGAATACCAACTGGCCTGACGGCCAGGGGGGATACAGCATGGGCATATACGGTGAGCCTGTGTTACTGATTGAAACGGACACGATGTCACCCACGGCGTCGATAGTGGGCCTGCCGGCTCACTCGCCGCAGACTTTTCCCGTGACGTGGCAAGCAAGAGATTGGGGCTCCGGGGTGATATCGACTTCGGTATATGTAAAGGTCGATGATGGGGATTGGGAACTGTGGCAGGATAGGGTTGAAGCGTACGGCAAGGCATCCTACACCGGCGAGGCTGGCAAGAAATATGCATTCAGTGTCGCGGCAGAAGACAGACTGGGGTACAAGCTGGATGCAGTTACATCGCTGGCTGAGA
>JAPPKT010000566.1 GCA_028819675.1 Caldilineaceae bacterium
GTAAACAACGCCAGCCACCGCTGGCACTGATTCCCCGCCAGACTGTTCCCACCCCCAATCTGGGATGCACCCATAGCCCGCATGGATTGGACACGACGGGCGTCCCCCTCTATACTGCCCTGGAACATCCGCCCTCACCATCCCAGGGCAATCGCATCAAAAACAGAGATATAACAGTGATATAATAGCCCTGTGCCAAAACACGAATAGGCATTGCTGAGAGCGTACTGCCATGAAGCCATGACTCCCGCTGACAAGGAATCTGAAAGCGATGCAGGGCCCTTGCAAGCCTGTAAGCTGCCCAATACCCAACAAAGACAGCGAGGAATCGTGCTCGAACTCAAGCGCAAAAGACCAAAACAAGGAAAACTGTCCGCTCTGATCCGACTCAACCCGACCCTAACCGTCCAGACACGACACCATGCCCCACCGCCAGCGAACCGGCATGCGTCTGCCGTCTGTTAGAGTAGTGGATGAGCATCGTAGAGAACTTGCCAGAACCGGGAACAGACTCCGGATACGGAAAAACTGATGCAAAAGCGTGACGACAACAAGGACCAGAAAAAAAATTCGCCCGCTTTTACCCGGCTTTTCCGCCATTTCCGCTTTTTCCGCCATATTCCCGCCAAAACACGACCCGCCATATCACCGGACGTTCAACCCTTGTACATCTTTCGTTTGACCTCGTACGCGCCCACGCGCGCCAGCGAATCCCTCATCACAGCCCATCGAACAATTCTCATGTACTGTAGTTAAGACATCAAGCAAACACTCGTAAACGCTCATAAACTCTCATAAACTCTCGTCCAACACACGGACGAGAAAGCCAGTGACCCACCATCAAGACAAACGGTCCACGATGAATGAAATGCGCGCATCAGCGCCCAAGGCTTTCATGCGCAGCATAACTTGACCATTTTGCGCCGAATAGCTCTCAACCTCTTACGCAGACGGAAGAACGCCCAAACCGGCATTTCTACCAAACGTTACCGTGCCGGCTGGAAAACTGACCATCTCTGGAGAGTTCCATCCCAATATGATGCGATTGCCCTGCCTCACCCAGGTGAAGCCGTAGCGCATTGAACCAACCCTCGACTGCATTCCGATCAACATAACCGCAGACAACAGGTTGCCGCGTGCCATCAACCCCTACGGAGCCATGCAATGACCACGGATTTCCGCTACGAACCGAACTGGGACTCTCTGCAGAACTATGAAGTGCCCCAATGGTTCATGGACGACAAACTGGGCATCTTCATCCACTGGGGCCCCTACTCCGTCCCCGCCTTCGACAATGAATGGTACCCCCGCTTCATGTACAGGGACGAGATCTCGCGCAAGGGGCCGAACTACCACCAGCACCACACAAAGACCTGGGGCCATCCCTCCAAGTTCGGATACAAGGACTTCATCCCCCTGTTCAAAGCGGAAAACTGGGATCCGGCCCAGTGGCTCGATCTGTTCCAAAAGGCCGGTGCGCGTTACATCGTGCCCGTCGCCGAACATCACGACGGCTTCCCCATGTTCGCCAGCACCCATACCCGCTGGAACGCGGCCCAAATGGGGCCCAAGCGGGATGTCTGCAAGGAGTTGGAACGGGAGACCCGCGCCGCCGGCCTTAAGTTCGGCGTCTCCAGCCACCGCGCCTTCAACTGGCGCTACTACACCTACGCCGACGACTTCGACACCACGCATCCCGGCCTGGAAGATCTCTACTGCCCGCCCCACCCGGAGGACGCGCCCGCCAGTTGGGACTTTCTGCAGAACTGGTACGCGCGCACGCTCGAGATGATCGACTATTTCCGGCCGGACGTGCTCTGGTTCGACTTCGGCTGGCACTTCGATGAATTCGAGCCCTACCGCCCGCAGGTCGCCGCCTACTACTACAACCGCGCCCTGGAATGGGGCAGCGAGCCGGTCCTCCAGTACAAGGACAAGTTCCCCGACGGCGTCGCCGTCTACGATGTCGAACGCGGCAAGCTCGACGACATCCGCCCGCACTACTGGCAGACCGACACCGCGGTCAGCTACAAGGCCTGGAGCTACATCGAAAACGACGAGTTCAAGAGCCCCGCAACCATCATCCACGACCTGGTCGACATCGTCAGCAAGAACGGCAACCTGCTCCTGAACGTCGGCCCGCGCGCCGACGGCGTCATCCCGGCGCAGGCGACCCAGCTGCTGCTGGACCTGGGCGCATGGCTGGACGTGAACGGGGAGGCGATCTACGGCACGCGCCACTGGGAGCGGTTCGGCGAGGGCGATACGGAGGTGGTGGTTGGGCACCTGACCGAGCGCAGTAATCTCCCCTTCACCGCCAAAGACGTGCGCTTCACGCAGAAGGACAACGCCCTCTATGCCATCATACTGGGCTGGCCCGGCAGCGGGGCCGCCATCACTTCTCTGGGTAGTGGCTCGTCGCTCGGCGGGCGCATCCGCGGCGTTTCGATGCTCGGCAGCGAAGAGCCCGTTACCTGGAAGCAGGACGAGAACGCCCTGACGGTCAGCACGCCGAGCCAGCGCCCGTGCGATCACGCCTATACATTCAAGATTGAGCTGCAGGGGTAGCAATGTACAGGCGCCAGATCGAACCCTCCCACGACCTGCCCCACGCCTGCCAGCGCTTCCTCGATGACGTGCGCCGGTGGGCATACGAGTCGAT
>JAPPKT010000615.1 GCA_028819675.1 Caldilineaceae bacterium
GTCCGTCAGTTGGGGAGGGTGCGAGGGCAGGCACAAGGCCGGCACCTACGGGGATTTGATGGGACTGGCGGGACGTGGTCTGGCTGGACACGTTCGAATAGGCACCTGTTACGAATATCGACACCCGGTCGATTAGGCAGTAGGGGGGGCGATGCGGGGGCGGAGCCCCCGCACAAGGGAGGGCCGAATAGGCCCGACCGCCCAAAACTGCAGGGGCTAGGGGACAGGGGTTAGGGGTCAGAGGCGGCGCTTATTCTGGCGGAAACTGGAATGGGAACTGGCCGTGGCTTGGTTGCCTCCGGAGGTATGCGACTGTCCACCCAAGTTTTGGGATGCACACTCGGCAGCTAACGGATTGACAATCTGAACACTGCCAAATATACTATCTCCCCAACACCTTACATCACCAATATCCAGGCTGTGTCCCCCGCAAAGCCACAGGGCCGACTTTATTCACTTTTTCGCGCCATGGTGCTGCTGAGTCAGCACCCCACAACGACCAGAGGAGGTCGAACGTGAACGAAACAAGATTGAGTCGTCGGAATTTCCTGCAGATGGCCGGCCTGTCTGCAGCAGGGGTTGCACTCGCCGCGTGCGCGGCACCGGTCGCGCCCCAAGAGGCGGCCGGTGATGGGGAGGGCGGGGCTGAGCCACAGACCGTGCAGTTCTACACGCTGGTGTGGCAGCCGGGCGCAGTTGAGGCCACACAAGCGGCGATCGACAATTGGAATGCCGAGCATGGCAGCCGCATTACCGCCGAATACATCCAGGGCGGATGGGGCCAGGCGCGTGACTACCTGACCACGTCGATTGCCGGTGGGGTGACGCCCGAAATCGTCCACGGCATCACGGCATGGGCGAACGAGTACGGCACGCAGGGCGGTTACCTGGACCTGACCGAGTTGATAAACAACTCAGGGCTGGTGGAATCAACGCATCCCAAGGCGCTTGACGCGGCGGTCTCCCCCCTTGACGGCAAGATTTTCAGTGTGCCCTGGTGCTGGGAAGTTGGGACGATGTATGTGAATGCGGACCGATTCCACGAGGCAGGATTTGAACTTCCCCTCGATGGCTGGACCTGGGACGACTTCATTCCGGCTGCCAAGGAGCTCACCAGCCCGCCGGAATATTACGGACTGGCCGCCAACCTCACGGCGACACAGACGACCGAGGACATCATCGCCTGGATGTGGCAGACCGGCGCCGAGGTCATGGGCGGTTCAGGACAGAACTGGGAGATCGACGTGCAGCCGGCGCGCGAAGCCCTGCAGTTGTGGCATGACATGCTCTGGGTGGATGATATCCTGTCTCAGGAGAGTTTTGGCGGCTCCAACACTTTGGAGGCGTTCGGACTGGGCATCTATACGATGCGCCAAACGGGCTGTTGGGCCAGACGAATCGTGATGGAGGCCGAACCGGAGTTCGAGTGGCACATGGTCCCGCTTCCCCATTACAAGCGCCACGCAAACAGCAGCGAACCGCAGACCTGGTCTGTTGCCACGGACGCGACTGCCAGAGGTACGGTCGATGCCGCATGGGAAGTCACTCTGTGGCTGTCCAACGACGAAAATTCTTCGGCTATCGCCTACGGTGACTGGCTCTTCCCAACGAGCATCAAGGCGATGGAGGATCCCCGGTTTACGACGACGGAGCACGCCTGGGACGTGGCCCTGCGCGAGGTGGAGCACGGCGTCGGTTACCCCAAGCATCCGGCCTGGGCCGAGTTCGACGACCGTCTGCTGGGACCGAACATCCAGAAGTATCTGCAGAATGAAATGACGCTCGACGAACTGATCGATCTTCTGGAGGTCGAAGGAACCAAGATACTGCAGGAGTATCAGGCCTAGCGCGACGTCGGTGAGGGGCAGTGTCGGACCTCATCCGCCGGTTTAGCGAGCCGGTGTTCTCTCTGTCCAGTCACCGGAGCGTTTTCTCCCTTTTCCTGCGCAGATCAGTCAGGATACGCTACGAATCGTCGGCAGCCCTGCCCTTGTCAGAGGGCAGGGCGCTCGATGCACAGTAGACAGGGGCAACCCCTGTCTACTGTTTTGAACTGAAGTCGAAGGCGTTTGCAGTCTTATGGTGCAGGCACCTGTTCAGGCCTGCGCCGGTTCTGCTCTGCCGCGTTCCCGGGTCGCCCTCTTTGACAGTGACCGCTCTCGCAGCTTGATCGTGGGTCACTGAAATCGGTTGGAGGCAAACGTGTCTACGAAAACGTTGTCCGTTCCCTTGCCCGAGGGGCTGGAACGCCTTTCGCGCCGTCTGAGTAACCGCCACATAACGCCCTACTATTACCTGCTGCCAACCGTCATTCCACTACTGCTGTTGACGGTGTATCCGCTCTTGCGCGGAATCTATCTCGCCTTCACCCAGTACAATCTCTACAACAAAGATACAACCCTTGTTGGCGCGTTTAATTTCCTTGAATTGACGACGAACGACACGCTTTTCTGGGGGGCGCTGGCCAACAATATCATCTGGACCGTTGGCATCGTAGTCATTACCTATGTGTTGGGCCTGTTCACGTCGATCGCTCTAAACGAGAATATCCCATTGCGGGGTCTGTTCAGGGGTCTTGCCCTGATCCCCTGGGTGTGCCCGGCTGTGGTTGCCGCACTGACCTGGCGCTGGATCTTCGACCCGCACTTCGGGATGTTGA
>JAPPKT010000496.1 GCA_028819675.1 Caldilineaceae bacterium
TCCTCGCCGGCGTAGAACACCCAGCGCCTCGAAAGTTTGAGTTGAATCAGCGTCAGCGCCAGAATGACAAGGAACAGAATCCAGGCCATCGCCGATGCGTAGCCAATGCGCAGCCATTGGAAAGCACTGCGGTACAGATACAGGATATAGAAGAGCGTCGCGTCCGCCGGCCCGCCTTCGGTCATTACGAATGCCGCTGTGAAAATCTGAAAGGAACCTATGATGGTCATGATCATGGTGAAGAAGATCACCGGCGACATCATCGGAATCGTCACGTTGAGCAATTTGTCCCACGCGGTCGCGCCATCGATCTCCGCGGCTTCGTAGAGCTCGCGCGGCACCCCCTGCAGGCCGGCCAGATAGAGCACCATCAGGCTGCCGAATCCCCATGTGCTCATGATGATAAATGCCGGCATCGCCCACTTGGTACTCCCGAGCCAGTTGGGACCATCGATGCCCACCAGCCCAATCGCCTGATTTAGCAGACCGTAGTGATAATTGAAAATAAAGCGCCACAGAATGGCCGTGGCGACCCCCGCCGTCACCGACGGCAGATAAAAGAGCGTGCGGAATACCCCGATCCCGGGCAGTTGGCGGTTGAGCAACAGGGCGATGAAAAGGGCCACCACGAGGATGAGGGGAACGTGGAACACGGTGAAATACACGGTGTTCACGAACGATTTTATATACTTGGGATCGTTCGTGAACATCGTGCGATAGTGCTCCAGGCCCACCCATGTGGGCGGCCTTACCAGGTTCCAGTCGGCGAAGCTGAGAAAGAACGACGCCAGGAAGGGCCCAAGCACAAAGGCTACGAAGCCGATCAGCCATGGGGCGATGAACAGGTAGCCCTCGATCCTCCGCCAGCGCCACCAGCCAAAAAAGCTCGCCTTTTCCGCGGGACGCACGGCAGTCTGCGATTGTGAAGTCATGGTTGACTCTCAGTGGCAGATGTCAGAGGGGCGGAGGCGCAAGCTGTTATCGCTCACCACACAAACAGCCTGCTCCCCTCCGCGCCTCTGTACGCCTGCTCAACTCTACTGGCGCGCCAGTATGCGATCTCCTTCTGCCACAGCCGACGTGATGGCGTCAGCCAGGGATGCCTCTCCAATAAAGGCCTTGGTCAGCTCACCGCCGAAAACGGTCTGGAGCCACTCCGTCTTGCCGTTGAAGATGGGAAGATGCTGAACACCCGGCTCGGCGAACATCTCGGGCACGACGCGGATATTCTCGGGCGGCTTGGTGGCGTAATCTTCTTCCACGGCCGGCGTGTAGATCGGTACCTGAATCTTGGTGCGGCCCGCCCAACGTTGCGAACTGGGGCCGCCCAGCGCGATAGCCAGGTCGGCGTCCAGATCGGGATGCTCCGACCAGATCGGGCCGGCGAAATTCTGCATGAAGGTCCACAGCGCGCGCTGGCCGGTCGCTGGCGACTTCGGGAAGTGCAGAATGTCATAGGTGAAGTCGGTTACGCTGCGGTTGAAGCCTCCGACACCCCCGGTACCGCCGTACGTCATGGCGACCTTGCCGCCGTTAAAGAGGCTGCCGATGCCCAGGGCTTGCAGCGCCTCCATCTGCTCGGCCAGCGGCCAGACCTTGTGCGTGAAACGCAGGTCGTACAGGAACTCTATGGCCCCCGCTGCTTCGGGTGTATCCAGGGGCGTATGGAGCCTGTCTTCGCTCACAATCTCGCCGCCGTTGGCAAAGATCCATTGGGCGAAGTGCTCGTCCCAGCGGGTGCTCTGCATGTAGCCCCATTGGTCGATCTCACCGTCGCCGTCGGTGTCGCGCGTCAACTCCTTGGTCACGTCGACAAAGTCATCCCAGGTCCAGTCATCGGATGGCCGCTCGATGCCGGCCTCTTCGAACATGTCCACGTTGTAGTAGAGGAGCGGTGCACCGTTGATCCAGGGCATCGCGATCTGCTGGCCCTCGTGCCATACCATGCACTCGGCGCCCGTGGGAACATTGTAGTCATCCATATCCACTGGGGGGTTTTGCATCGGCAAGCGGTCGTCCAGCGGCAGAAAGACGCCCTGAGCGGCCATCTCACAGAACAGGTTGGCGTCCCAGAGCATCACCGGCAACGTCTTTGCCGCCACCTCGGTCTGCCAGCGCACGTCGATATCCGGCGCGACCTCCACCTCGACCGTGACGCCCGGGTGCGTCGCCTCGAAAATGTCCTTGACCCGCGTCGTAAACTCACGGCGCACGGGCGAACCGTAATGCGTTACCATCCGCAGGGTCACGTCTTCCATCACCGGCGCGGCAGCGCCATCGCCGGCCGGCGCCGCGGCCGGAACAACACACGCGGCCAGCACCCCGGCTGTGCCGGCGAAAGCCGATGTGCGCAAGAACGTACGCCGTGTGATCTTCTTCGTCGTTGAATCCATTTCTGTTCTCCCTTCCACTACGTGGATGCCATCCGGCTGAGACCGGGGAACAACAGTGCCTTGAGCTTGTCGCATAGGCTGCCTCCTTTGCCGGCAACGCCGGCGCTGCTATGCTTCCCACTTCCGCGATAGTTCGTGCCCTTGCCCGGCGCCGGGCTAAACGCCTTCTATCCCGGCCGGCACCCAGGGCTGAGCGAGATCGGGGTGAGCACTCCGCAAGCCAGGCGCTCGCCGGAGACCCTGCCCCCAGCGAGCGTCCAGCCCC
>JAPPKT010000113.1 GCA_028819675.1 Caldilineaceae bacterium
TGGGGGGGGGCCCCCCCCCCCCCAACGCCCCCTCTCCTACAACACGCCTCATCGAGCTGGTGTCGTCATTGGCAACAGGTGCCTGTTCGACCTAGTTTCGCCAACCCACCATCCGCCGTCCCTACTGATTCCCCGTCGGCGCCGGCCTAGTGCCTGCCCTCGCACGCCCTCACCTTCCCCGCTATCGCCCCTGTACGCCCAGTCAGAGTACCTCACTGTACGGCCAGGCCTGACGCTTGCTCTGACTCTCTCCTCAATCCGGCGACTGTTTCAACCACCGCTGCCCCTAAGTCCTCGCCCAGCCATTCCTACCCCAGGAAAGGCATACACGCTCCCGCGATTCCATCTCGCAGCGAACACCGCTCGAATGAAAGAATCGTGGTATAGTATCCACAAAAGTCTTACGGCTTGACTGTCGAAGGGGAATCTGAAGTGCCAATACTGGTCGTCATCATCCTTTTTGCTTGCGCCATAGGCATTGTCCTCGCGCTGATTACCCTCTCATTGTCGAGAATCAGCGGACGCGTCGTGGAACAGTACAAGCAAAAGCTGGACGACGCCAACATAGTCATTAACCAGAGCGCCCCACCGGACTCGTGGGTCCAGCCCTTCCGAGCGCGAATCGAGGACGCCCGCGCAGGCAATCTGAACTCCTCCCAAGACGCCTTTTTCGCCTTCTTTAAAGGTCGGGAACGGTCACTCGAAGAGATCGGCGAGCAGGCCCGCAAGCACTGCTTGAAGCGACTCAAAATGCTGACTTCGTTTATGGAGAAGGGAAACTTTTACGACGAAGACCGAACAAAGAACATGGTCGTAAACTCGCTCAAGTCCGAGTATGAAAGGTGGAGCACCTGCCATTGGACAGACCTGGTTTGGCACGAAGACACCGAGACGACAGATTAGAAGATTCGGGCCGTCCTCGGCTGCCCTGCTCTCCCATGCGAACTTCGGAAATCAACCCGCCTCGATTTCCACTTTAACCACATCCTTGGGACCTGATTCAATTTCAGCCTTGCTCCACCCCCCCTCTGCTGCCTCAAAATTTCGAGTTGATTCCCCGTCAATGCGTACAGTGTAGCTGCTTCCCTTCAAGACGCGGAGCTTCAAACCCGTTCTGTGCCGGTCGCCGCTGCGATTCTCAATACGGAACGCGATCCTTGAGAACTGCACAGCCGCGCCCCCACAATCCAGGTAGTTGCAATGTAAAGAGATCGGATGATCTGCTGCAAAGCCATCGCGCTCTAGCAACAAATGTATGCGCGCGTCTCGCCCGATGATATGCAGTCTCTGACGCACACCGTCCTGCGGCCAGATCTCAAATCGACCCTCTCGCATCCCAAGCCGCCCGCCATAGGCAAACCAGCCAAATAGCGGATCGTCGGCTACTATCGTGGCCGCGGTTCGCAGCGCCGCCCCGTACCCCAATTCAATCTCGCCGTCGTACGGCCAACTCCCCCGCCCGTTGTCCTGCCTGATCCACATACCGCTGTACTTCTCCGGCGTAACTGCCCAACCCGTCGCACCGTCGTTTTCCTCGCCCGGATACCAGTACCCGTAATTCGATTCGGCCGTTCCCGTATTCATCAGACACCACGAACTTAGGAAGGACGCATAACCTAAGCGCAAGTAAGGGAAAGGGTCCTCCGCAAAATAGAGTGCGTAGTCCACGATTGCCCACCCGCCCAGCTGAGACATATAGCTCAAACCGTATCTGGAAGAATCTCCCCCCCGATTGTCACCGCCCAATAGCGTGTACGACGGTTCCACCCAACCCCGCAGTGCAATGTTCGCCTCAATCTGCTTTTCCATGAACGCCTCAAAGTCAGATCGGCTGACTTCAGGATGCTCGTACCAGATGTCCTTGTACTTGTCGTACCAGAGCTTCCTGTCAGGCTCAACAGTCCGCGTCAACCCGTACTTTGCGACAGCATGTGATGTTTCGAACGCAGTCGTGTCAAACGGATACTCCGAATCAAACGGATACGGATCGTCATACACGAAATACTTGACCTTCTTCTCCCACTCTCCGCGCAGCCAGTCGGCCCGCTCCTGCCAGCCCTCCTCCTCCAGCGCGTCAATCAAGTCCACGATCAACATCTCGTTGTACAGGCCGAGTCGATACGCCCAGTACCCCTGTGCCCCGTGCGGGAGATCGTCCAGCCCACCAAGCCGGAAGTGGGCTTCCGCCGTCCCGAACGCCCTCTCCAGGTAACCCGCACCGTCCAGGTAGTTCGTCGTTCCTGGGTAGAGCTTGGCGATCTGGTACATGTGAAAGTAGAGCATGATCACATGCGGATAATCATAGCTGCGCCAGACATGTTCCAGGCCTTCGCCCCGGGTCCCGAACCCATGCTCACTGTGCCGGTTCTCATACCAGTTGGGCACACCATAGATGAAGTAAGGATAGGGCTGTTCCTCGTCCGTACGCTGCAACCCGCCCCATACGAACTTCTCGATGTAGTACTCAACCGCATCAATCTCCTTCTGTTCCGGGAAGTGCACGTTCTTTGCGGCGATGAACGGAGCCTTCGGCAGAGCCGTGTCGTCGCAGGTCAGCGTATAACCGTACCAGCCGTCGAATCCGCCCGTGTTCTCAGGACCCCGCAGGACGGCCTCCCGCATGTCCCAAACCGAAAACAGGCCCTCGTACCACTTGCC
>JAPPKT010000523.1 GCA_028819675.1 Caldilineaceae bacterium
ACCGATGCCATTTCACTCCCCTCCTCTCCCCCGTGCATTCTTCCCCATCAATGCGCTTACCCAACAGTGTCCCCTCACTCCGCAACCCTCGCCACTAACCACTGACTTCTGGCCCCTAGCCCCTAACCCCTAGCTTATCCGCCATATGCTCAGCAATCATCACCGTAGTCAAATGCGTATTCGCCCGCGGTACCTCCGGCATGATCGAAGCATCAATGACCCGCAGACCATCCACGCCAACGACTCTGCACTCCGAGTCCACAACCGTACGCGGATCACCGACCGAACCCATGCGGCACGTCCCCACAATGTGAAAGCAGTCGATACATTCCTCCAGCAGCCACCGGTCAAGCTCTTCGTCTCCTACCGACCCTTCGATCCCGCCCTGACTTCCACCATATAGATCACCGAGAGAAATCTCCTCAGCAATCCCCGCGATCGCAGAATGACCCGCAAGCGCCAGCAACCGCCGCACCCTGTCTCGCAACCGCACCAGATCTCTCCGGTCCGACAACATACGCTCCTCGATCACCGGCTCAATCTGTGGATCCGGAGATGTAATGCGCAGCTCGCCATTCGAAAAAGCCTGGAAAACCGACACAACGATCACGCCCCGCTCCAGCGCCTCCCCCTCGATCCCAAAAACATTGCAGCTGGCCATCATCATATCGTTGCGCCCCGCGCCCGCCAGCCCCGAACTGTAGCGGACGCAACAGTTCGTCCGCCTGGCATGAGGACCCCCGGCCCGGGCCGCAGGACGCAGCTTGAGATGCAGCCCTACAGTCGGATGGTCCTGCAGATTCTGCCCGACACCCGCCAGCTCGACGACGCACGTCACCCCCGCCGCCTCTAGGACCTCAATTGGCCCGATCCCCGACCGCATCAAGACTGCCGGCGAGTGAACAGCCCCCGCACACAGCAGAATCTCTCTGCCCCGCACTACCGTCTCCTCGCCTTCGATACCGTCCATTCCTTCCACGTGCACGCCCACTGCGCGCCGGCGCCTTCCACCTCCTCCCTCCGCCGAAACCTCTTCAAACTCCACCCGGTCAACCAGGGCCCCGCCAACAACCGTCAGGTTCGCCCGCCCCCGCACCGGATCCAGGTACCCGTCGTTCGTCGAAACCCGCCTGTCATCCCGTATCGTCAGCGCCACCGGCGACACGCCCGTACTCCCCGGCGCATGATAGTCCTCCGCCCAGCCGTACCCCAGCCCGACCGCCGCCTCCCGCAACGCCAAATCCACCGCCCCCCACTCCGCCGCCGCGACCCGGCAAAGCGGCACAGGACCCCCGCGCCCATGATACGCCGCGTCGCCTAAATCGAGGTCATCCTCCATCCGCACGAAGGACGGCAACACCTCCCCGCCCGACCACCCTTCGCAGCCAAGTGCCGCCCACCGGTCAAAGTCCTCCATCTCGCCCCGCAGCCCGATCAAGCCGTTGATCGCCGAACTGCCGCCCATACCGCGCCCGCGCACAAACGGCGCCGCCTCCTGCCTTTCAGTCCGCCGCGCCGCCAATCCCGGCCACTGGTATGCATCTCTGAACGCCTCCCCCAGCAAAATCTCACCATGATTATGACTCCGCATCGCCGCCGGCGCCTCTCCCGACCGGTAATCTGGCCCCGCCTCCAACAACAGCACCGTCACGCCCGGGTCCTCAGTAAGCCGCGCCGCCAGCACCGCCCCCGCCGACCCCGCTCCCACGATAATGTAGTCAAATGCTCGGTCCCACATCTCCTTCAAATCTCACCTTCCCACTGTGCATCCACTGTATATTGACCACTTCTCCAGTCTCGTCGACCACCGCGTCCCCATCGCCAATGTTTTCCTGGTCGCGGCTAAGATAAACGAATTGACAATCAGTTTGGCAGGATATATTGTTAGATTGTCATTATTATAATCATCCCAATTCATTGCAGAAAGGGAGAAAGGCAAAGCGAAAAATGAAGAAATCAGTTCTCATTCTGCTCATCGCCGTATTCCTGGCCGGAGTCGGCGCGCCGCTCTATGCACAGGACGCCGCGCTCACCCTCGAAGGCTTGGCCGAAAAAGTGGAGGCAATGGTCGAACTCGTCACGTCGTTGTCCGAACGCATGAACGACTTCGAGGTCAGGCTCGCCGTACTGGAAGCGACCGACACCCCGACCGCAACCCTCACACCCACGCCAACAGGCACTTCCACGCCCACGCCAACCGCGACTTCCACTTCCCCCACCGTCTCCATCAACCGCACGATGAATGTGCGTGCCGGCCCCGGCACCAACTATAACGTGATCGGCCAGGCCTCGCCCGGCGCCGAATACCCAATCTCCGGCAAAAACCCTTCCGGCGGCTGGTGGCAGATTATATTCGGCGGCCAGTACGGCTGGGTCTACGCCCCGCTCGTTACCGCCACCAACCCCGAGCTCGTCCAGGTAGCGCCCTCCATTCCAACCCCCGCGGCGCCTCCGGTCCCCACCGCCACGCCTGTCCCGCCGCCGCCCGCATTCGCTTACTCCCTCATCGACAGCGGCAACTGCCCCGGCAACGATCGGCAGACCTTCTTCGAAGGCATCATTCGTGACAGAAACAACAATGTCCAGAACAACGTCTGCGTTCACATCGCCTTCAACGGCCCCCGCAACACCAAATGCTCGGGCTGCGGCAAAGAAA
>JAPPKT010000059.1 GCA_028819675.1 Caldilineaceae bacterium
CCGGAAACTGCGCCCGCAGCATGCTGACGTGCGGCCCGCCCACCGTCACGTGGCAGTCCAGCCCCGCCTCCTTGACCAGATACGCCGCCGTCAGCCCCGGCAGCATCTGCGCCATCGACGGGATCGAGATACCCACAACGTCCGGCTTTTCCCGCACAATATCCGGCAGCAGCAGACGCCGGTATATATCCAAAAACATATTGTGCTGGTCGTCGCGCACGCCGTGAAGCAGAAAACGGCTGTTGTCAGGGGGGCCGGCCGAATCGTACCCTTGAAAATGCAGGCTCGCCGGATGATACGGCAAATTCGCAATCTCGAGACAGTCCAGCAGCGTGCTCAACATTTCGAGACCGATGGGGCCGTCGTAGAAAGCCGAAGAACGAATCCCCGCCTTGGCGCGCTCCACCTGTTTGGCCAGGCGCGGGCCCGCCTCCAAAGCCCACCCTATCCTCTCCGCGCCCGCCTTCTCAGTCCCCGGCAACTGCCTCCGCCCCGAACTCGCAGAGCCCCGCATGCGCCGCAGCCGCGCCAGGGACGCCGTCAGATAGCGCCGGCTGAAAATCTCGTCAAAGACCTCGACATTCAGATCGCGCTGAATGACCTCGACGCCCTCCTGCCGCAGATAAGCCGTCAGCGTCGGCAGCGCCAGATGCGGCATCGTCGGCGTCCAGTTGGGCGGGAATAGCAGCATCACCTTGGGCCGCTTCCTGCTCCCATTCTGCAGCCCTGTCCCCTCTCCCAACAGGCCGAGCTCTTCCAAATCTATATTGAACTGTGCGCCGGATACGTTGTTGTTTTCCATTGCCGGTCGTAACCGTTTGTCCATCAATCTCCGCACTGCCCTCGCGGCCCTAAGCTCGTACTAGCCGACCCCTGCCAGCTCCAGCTCGCCCGCATAGTGGCAGCGCACAAAGTGGCCCTGTTCCACCTCCCGCAACTCCGGCGTCTCCGCCATGCAGCGGTCGTTGTCGTTGTAAAGGCATCTCGGGTGGAAGTAGCAGCCGCTCGGCGGATTCGCAGGGTCCGCCACGTCACCCTCCAGCACGATCGGCTCCGCCCGGTCCCGGGGATCCGGCTTCGGCACCGACGAAAGCAGCGCCTCCGTATACGGATGCATCGGGTTCTGGTACAGCACCTCCGTACGCGCGCTCTCCACGAGCATGCCAACGTACATCACCGCAACCCGGTCGCTGATATGTTCCACCACGCTCAGATCGTGCGCAATGAACAGGTACGTAAGGTCGAACTCCTCCTGCAGGTCCTGCAGCAGATTCAGGATCTGCGCCTGCACCGATACGTCCAGCGCCGAGACCGGCTCGTCTAGCACGATCAGCTGCGGGTTCAATGCCAGCGCCCGCGCCACGCCGATACGCTGCCGCTGCCCGCCGCTGAACGCATGAGGATACCGGTTCAGGTACTCGGGCCGCAGCCCCACCACCCGCAGCAGCTCCGACACCCGGTCCTCCAGCTCCTGCCCCTTCGCAATCTCGTTCACCAGCAGAGGCTCACCCACATTCTGCAGCAGGTTCATGCGCGGGTTGAGCGAGGAATAGGGGTCCTGAAACACCATCTGCATATTGCGCCGCAGACGTTTCAGCTGCTGGCCGTCCACCTTGGCAATATTGACCTGCCCCAGCTCCTGGTCGTCGAACATGATGTCCCCGGCCGTTGGCGGAAACGCATGCATGATCAGTCGGCCCGTCGTGGTCTTGCCGCAGCCGCTCTCCCCCACCAGGCCCAAAGTCTCGCCCGGCCGCACGTAGAAGCTCACACCGTCCACGGCCTTCACCTGCCCAACCGTGCGCGAAAAGAACCCCTTCTGGATGGGGAACCACTTCCTCAGATCCGTTACCTCAAGCAGCGGCGGGCGTCGCGTGTCGCCCCCGGTCTCTCCTGTTGCGGCAACAGCTTGATTGTCGTTCTGAGACAAAGCGCCACCTCCTGCGAAACTAGGTTTTCGGCTGGGAGAGAGGAATCCCCGCATGCAGGCGCCGCCTGCAGAGCCGTTAAAATAGTAGGAAATCTCTGATGTTTCGGTAGTAAAGAGCGCCCGCTGTTACGCCGATCAACGCCAGTTCAACCGAAAGTACGGTCAGGTAGGCGCTGAGCAAACGCCCCCTGCTCCGCGAGCGCCGTAGGTAGCCCTCGATCAAAAACATGCCCACGATCAAAAACATACCCAAAACAAAGATCGACCATACCCGGTAGGCGCGCAGGTGCCAGGGATTGACCCGCAGAAACAGCACAACCTCCAGGACCTCATGCAGCAGCAGGATGAGCCCAAGCCCCAACGCGAAACTGAGAAACCAGATAAAATAATGTGATACCTGTCTTCCAGCCTGCTTGAAGATATCAAAGACAGATTCAGTCTCGGAGGGCAGTCTATCCATAAAGAGAGTTCGATCTGCGAGTTTGACGAAACACGAACTACCAAAGGGGTGCAGGGGATTGTACTTGAAAAACCGTCAATCCGCCAATTTTCCCCCCAAAGTTGTGAAAATGTTTTCATATCAACCCCGCCCCGCTTAACTCCCTCCCCAACTGAAGCCCACCAACCCATGTCAAGCCCGCACATCCATCCCCAATGCATCGCCCAATCACTAACCCCTGGCCCCCAGCCCCTAACCCCTGCAGTTTTGGGCGGTCGGGCCTATT
>JAPPKT010000107.1:0-129 GCA_028819675.1 Caldilineaceae bacterium
CATAACCCGAAAGGGGTGCGGGGATCAATTGGGTCTTCGGGCGCGGGTGCAGTCCGTATTGGGGTGTGGAGGGGTCAGGTGAGGGATGCGCGATGGCGCATAAGAGGGCAGGCACAAGGCCTGCCCCTA
>JAPPKT010000107.1:229-2655 GCA_028819675.1 Caldilineaceae bacterium
CACGGGATTCGGGGAGATGGCGACGGTGACGACGCGTAAGAGGGCAGGCACAAGGCCTGCCCCTACAGGACTTTGGGGGGATGATGGGCGCGTGCGGCGCGTAAGAGGGCAGGCACAAGGCCTGCCCCTACAGGTCCTTTGGGGGGATGATGGGCACACACGACGCGTAAGAGGGCAGGCACAAGGCCTGCCCCTACACGGGATTCGGGGAGATGGCGACGGTGACGACGCGTAAGAGGGCAGGCACAAGGGCGAGGAGAGAGTGGAGAGGAGAGAGAACTGCCGTTTCCCCTGCTTCAGAGATGATCGCGGTTTGGGTATGATTCAGTTGTTGTAAGTGGTGTGGGAGGACTCGCTCCCATTTTGGGATGCACCCATTGCAGGGGGTGGATTTTCCTCCAGCAGATCGTGCGGGTATAGTATGGTTTTGCGGTGACGAAAAATGCGGGGCAGGGCGTCATTTGGGCTGTACATTGTGCCGATGACGCATGGATAGGGAGGGGGTTGGTTATGAGCGTGATAGGCAGAGGCGTCATACGGCTTGTGCGGGGCATAGCGTGGCTGTGGCAGGCGTGCGGGTGCGTGCTGGCCAATGGCGTGCGGCGGCTGTCCAAGGGGAGCTGGGCTGATTATGTGTTGTTCGAGCTTTCGGGCCCGCTGCTGGAGCGGACGCCGCAGCGGCCGCGGTATCTCAGCATTGTTTCGCGAGGCAAGCCTGCGCTGACGGTCGAGGCGCTGCACGATGCGTTGCGGCGGATCGCGGAGGACCCTGATGTGCGGGGGGTGGTGATCCTGGTCAAAGGGGCGCAGGTGAGCTTAGCGCAGGCCCAGTCCCTGGCCGACCTTTTTGCGCGTTTCCGAGGCTGGAGCGGCGAGCTCAATCCGAGCGCTGCAGCGAAGGAGGTCGTGGTCTATCTGGAGACGTGCGCCGGCGCCGAGTACGTGGTGGCAGCGGCGGCCGACCGCGTTTTCGTTTCGCCGCAGACGGACTGGTCGGTACTCGGGTTGCGTGCTGAGCCGATCTTTCTGGCTGAGACGCTGCGGCGCATTGGCGTCGAGGCGGAGGTGGTGAAGGTGGCGCCATGGAAGACTGCGTTGGACACTTTTGAGCGCAGTGAGATGAGTGCGGCACACCGGGAGCAGATGGAACGGCTGCTGGACGGCTGGTATGGCGAGATGGTTGCGGCGATCAGCAAAGGACGCGACAGGAGCGAAGAGCAGGTACGTGCGGCAATCGATAGTGCGCCTCTGACGGCGAATGAAGCCGTGGAGTTGGGTCTGGTTGACGCCACGGTCTACGAAGACCAGCTGGCGAAGGCCCTGAGCGGGACGAAGGAGGAGGCGCGGATACTGCCCTACGACCAGGCCAGCCGGACACTTTACCGGCGTCCCCGGCTGCGGCACCGGAAGGGGATCGGTGTAATTTCGCTGAGCGGGATGATCACAACGGGCAAGAGCCGGCGTTATCCCGGAGGTCTGCCTATCATAGGCAGCAGCACAGCCGGAAGTTCAACGGTACAGCAGACGGTCCGGGCGGCGATACAGGACGAGAGCCTGGCTGGCGTTCTGCTGCACATCGATTCAGGCGGGGGCTCGGCGCTGGCGAGCGATCTGATGTGGCGGGAGCTGACACTGTTAAACCGGAAGAAGCCGGTGGTGACCTATATGGGGGATGTGGCGGGCAGCGGAGGATACTACGTGGCGCTGCCGGCGCGGCGGATTGTGTGCCAAGCGGCGACGCTCACGGGGAGCATCGGCGTGGTGATGGGCAAGCTGGTTACGAGCGGGGCGTTCAACAAGATAGGCGCGAAGGGCTTTCCGGTTCAGCGGGGGGAGAACGCCGATCTTTATGCGAACGACGGTCCCTGGCGGCCAGAGCAGCGTGAGAAAATTGAGGAACAGATAGCGCACACGTATGGGAATTTCAAGCGGTTGGTTGGAGAGGCGCGGCAGTTGGGGCCGGACTCGCTTGAAGAGCTTTGCGGCGGGCGGGTGTGGACAGGCAGGCAGGCGCAGATGCACGGGCTGGTGGATGAGATCGGCAGTTTTGCCACGGCGGTCGACAGGCTGTGCGAACTGGCGAGCCTGCCGAAGGACGGGTCGGTCCCCGTTGTAGCGGTGAAAGCGGATGAGAAACGGCCGCGGCCGCCGGTTTCGGAAGGCAGCCTGGACCTACTTGCGGGCGGGGAAGGATTTTCAGAGCTGACGGAGGCGCTGCTGGGGGTTTTGCAAGGGGATGTTTCCTCATTGATGGGGCGTGAGCGGGTATGGATGCTGGCCGACGGTTTGCCGAAGATCAGATAAGGGTAGAGAAAGCGGCGCCGCGTGGCGGCGCGGGAGCCTGGAGAAAGCCATGTTCGATGTTGAGAAGGTCCGAGGACAGTTTCCGGCGTTGCAGGAGCCGTTCAACGGCAGGCCGGCGATCT
>JAPPKT010000012.1 GCA_028819675.1 Caldilineaceae bacterium
GAGCCGGTGACAGAGGCATGATCCCGTTTGCCGCCGTGATCATCATCATGATCGGTCTGGCTGCATTTGCACCAAATGTAGCGCCCTACACGCCTGACCATCAGGAACTTGCCAAAAGGTTTCTGCCTCCCCTCACGCCCGGTCACTCTCTCGGTACCGACCACCTCGGACGCGATATTCTGACGCGGCTGGTCTTCGGCACAAGGATCTCTCTGAGCGTCGGCACGATAGCTGTCCTCATCTCTGTACTGATCGGAACTGTGCTGGGCATCCTGAGCGGCTACTACGGCGGCATGTTCGACGATATCGTTAACTGGTTCGTCAATGTGCAGCTTGCTTTCCCCTTCATACTGCTGGCTATCTCCGTGATCGCCGTACTGGGCCCCAGCCTCGTCAACATGATCATCGTCCTCGCAATTGGAGGATGGCCGGCCTATGTCAGGGTTGTCCGCTCCAAAGTATTCGTTCTCAAAGAGGTGGAATATGTCGAGGCCGTCAAGGCGATCGGGGCCGGCGATGCGCGCATCATGCTCAGGCACATCTTCCCCAACGTCGCCGCGCCGCTCATCGTCCTCACCTCTTTTGAGTTTGCCAAAATGGTCATCGCCGAAGCCGCGCTCAGCTTTCTCGGCCTGGGACCGGGCGGCCTCGACTACTCATCCTGGGGCCTGATGCTGGCCGAAGGCAAGAACTACCTGGCCGTCGCCTGGTGGGTGGCAACCATTCCTGGCCTCGCCATCATGACGGCCGTTCTCTCCATCAACATCGTCGGCGACTGGCTGCGCGACAGACTCGATCCCAAACTGCAGACCTGACCTCAATGTCGGCGTCGCGCCTTCCACGCGCGATTCGCCATTCACACAGGAGGACTCCCGCCGTGCATGCAACTGTACAAGCAGAGGAGGCGCGCAAGTGACCCGATTGCGGATCGCCCAATCGCAAGTGAACCTGCTTCAGCCCGAATTCACCACCGATCAGCCCGACCTGCAGACCATCCTCGCACTGGTGTACGAACCGCTCATGCACTGGCGCGGCGGACGCGTCATGCCCGGCCTGATCGCCTCTTACGAGGTCCGAAACGACGGGCGCCTATGGCTGCTTACGTTGCGTGATGATGCCCGCTTCCATGACGGCTCACCCTGCACGAGTGAGCACGTCGTGCAAAGTCTGGAACGGATGCGGGGAGCAGGCGGCTCATTTGGGATGGGCGGTGTCTATTCGCCCTACTTCGAACCACTGAGCATTGAGCCGGTTGGAAGAACACAGCTGCAGGTCGAAAGTTCCTCGCCAACGGGCGATCTGACCGACATCTTCGCCGCAGTCTATGTCGGGAAGCAGACCGGCGCCGCCGACCCACCACTGGGGACCGGTCCATTCAGGCTCGAAGAGTACGCGGAGGGCGAACGGCTCAAACTGTCAAGCGTGGACAAATCCGGCCATGATTCACATTTCTCTGAACTGATCATTTCGCAGATGGAGTCCGCATCAGATCGGCACGACGCCCTGCTGAACGGCCAGGTAGATCTTGCCACCGGACTCGAACTGCTCCCGTCCATTCCCGAAAACGACGGCCTGACGTGGCGCAAGACCACAAACACACTGTCCGTGACCGCCTTTCTCAACGGCTATGAAATCCCTTTTTCCCAGCCGGAAGCCCGTCTGGCCATCAATCTGGCTGTTGACGTAGCCGAAATCATCGAAAACGTCTGGCCTGGACTTGCCGAGCCCGCCGCCACCGTCGTTAGCCCGTTTCACTTCGGGTTCTCTGACGCGCTGCGCCCGCACGGCTATGATCCCGAGCGCGCCAAAAAGCTGTTCGACGCCTGTGACATGCCCGACGAACTGCTCCTGCGCACGCCCCTCGTCATCCCCGATCGCGCCCCCCAAGTGGCGGCGCTCATCAAGGAGCAACTCGCCCGCATCGGCATCCCTATCCGCATTGAAGAAGAAACAGATCGCCCCAAATACGCCATGGACACGAGCCAAAAGCGCATCGGCCATATCGCCCTGTTCGATTCAAGCCCGCTAAGCACCTACCGCGTGCTGCAGGAGAAGATCTCCAGCCAGACACAGGGACTCTGGTGGCAGGGCGTTGCGGACGGCAAGGCCGACCAGCTGATCGATGCTGCCCACCTCACTGTTGACAACGGCAAAAGGAGAGATGCCTACAGCCGTTGCCTGTCCTGGCTGCACCACAACCCGCACTGGCTGTACCTGTATCATCCAATAAAGCTCTTTGCCCATCAACCGCAACGCTCCGGCATTGACATGGACCATGCCGGCCTGTTAAGACTTGGTCCCGCGCCAGGTCACACTGCCTGACCTGGACTGGCAGCGCAATAGGCTAACCCGACTATCCTACCCTGTACTGCTTCAGCAGCTCGTAATTCGGTGTAATCCCCAACCCCGGACGGTCCGGCGCATCCACATTGCCGTCCGCGTCCAGCTTCATCGTCTCCTCGAAAATCTGCATCCGCAACGGGTCCACCGTCTCTCGGTAAAACTCCAGGATCAACCCGTTATTGATGGCGCACACAAGGTGGACGTGTACCTCCTGCGCCCCGTGCGGAGCGATCACCAGGTCCTCCGCCGAAGTCAGCGCCGCCACCTGCATGAACTCCGTGATGCCCCCCAGAATCTGCG
>JAPPKT010000384.1 GCA_028819675.1 Caldilineaceae bacterium
TGGGGGGGGCCCCCCCCCCCCCAACGCCCCCTCTCCTACAACACGCCTCATCGACACTGGTGTCGACATTGGCGATAAGTGCCTGTTCGACCGGGCTTCGCCAGACCACGTTCCGCCGTCCCTATCAATTCCCCGTATGCACCGGCCTTGTTCCTGCCCTCGCACCCTCCCCAGTTGAAGGACTCCATCGTACGGCCAGGCCTGGCGCCTGCACTGCGCCTCGCCCAACGACGGTAAACGGTTCCAGCCACCGCTGGCACTGATTCCCCGCCAAACTGTTCCCACCCCATATCTGGGTTGCACCCATATCGATTGACTTCAAGAAGCTTGCCGACGGGTCGCATTGAAGGATCTTTTCGGCAGCCCCGCCCCTATCCTATCGAATCCCTCGAACATGTAGTCATCTCCTCCACGTTGAACGCGTTTACGAAGGGTAGGAACTTTCGCTATCAGAAATCGCTATGCTATACTTTCGCGGGAGTTTGTTAAATTCCACACAAACGGATTCTCGGCAATGCTCAGTCAATATTTCTTCATACTTGTTATGTCCGGCTTGGCGGTCGTGTTGCCTCTTGCCGCCATCGTGATGGGACATTTCCTTGGTCCCCGCCGGCCCGATGAGATCAAGAACGACATCTACGAGAGCGGCGTCGAAACCATAGGCGAGACTTGGGTGCAATTCCGGGCTCAGTACTACCTGATTGGCTTGGTCTTCGTCGTGTTCGATGTTGAAGCCCTCTTCCTTTTTCCAATTGCGGTTGCATACCAGCAACTGGAAATGTTTGCAGTGTTCGCGACAATCTTCTTTGTTCTCCTGCTCGTGATTGGACTCATGTACGACTGGCGCAAGGGTGCCCTGGAGTGGCAGTAGGCCCGGTCTTCATGCTGCCCTTTACTGTTCAGATTGCGGTCCCCAAAGGCCTTGATTTCTCAGCTGCCTGTTTGGAGGAAGAGCTATGCAGGTAACCCAATGGAGCGAAGCACTCTCCAGCTGGCTCATGGGGCTGGGACTTCCCGGCTGGGCGGCCATATTCCTGGTTTACGCCGTCGGGTCCTTTATACTTATCAACTACGGCATGTTGTCCGTCCTGCTCCTGATCTGGATAACGCGCAAAGCCATCAGCCGCATTCAGGACCGCATCGGCCCCAATCGCGTCGGCAAATACGGCCTCCTCCAGACCGTCGCCGATGCGGCCAAGCTGCTCTCCAAAGAGGACATCACTCCCTACGAAGCGGATAAGATCGCCTACAATCTGTCTCCCGTGTTGTCAGTATTCGGTGTCCTGATGCTGCTGGCGGTCATACCGTTTGCGCCAGGCCTGACCGGCGTGGATCTGAATGTCGCCGCACTCTATGTTGTGGCGCTCGGCTCAATAGGCATTATGGCCGCCTTGATGGCAGGCTGGGGCAGCAACAATAAGTATGCCCTGCTCGCCGGTTTCCGCGTGGTGGCACAGCTCCTGAGCTACGAAATCCCCCTGGTGCTGGCGATCCTGACGGTCGTGCTGCTCACCGGTTCGATGCGATTCGGCCAGATCGTAGAACTTCAATCTCTGCATATAGCTGGCTTCAATCTCGGCCTGGGTTGGCTGGGAATCGTCATGCCGGGTGCGCTGATCGTCTTCTTTGTCAGCTCTCTCGCCGAGGCTGAACTCACACCTTTCGACCTGTTGGAAGCGGAATCTGAACTGATCGCAGGATTCCACATCGAATATTCAGGCATGAAGTTCGCCATGTTCTTCCTGGCCCAGTTCCTCAACGCGTGGATACTGGCTGCCGTCGCCGTCACCCTGTTTCTGGGAGGTTGGCAAGGCCCGGGCGTCGGGCTGCCGGTCATCGGCCCAATACTGGGTCTAGGTTATTTCATGATCAAAGTGTACGGCATCTACGTCCTGCAGCAGTGGATTCGGGGTACCTTTCCGCGCATCCGCATCGATCAGATGATGTATTTTGCCTGGAAGGTTCTGGTGCCGCTGATGATCGGGCTGATTGTCGCCCAGGCCATTATCCAGAAACTGCCGACGCCGGTTGCCGTTCAGTACGTGCTGATCTTCATTGCAAATGTCGGCGTTATGGCCGTCGTCGCTTATGTGCTCCAGAAATACTTCCGTGAAGAGCAAATGCGGACGAAGCGCTCATTTGAACCAACCTCCCTGATCGGCTCAATGCAGGTCTCCGAAAAGGGCACGATGTATTGAGTCTTTTCTGACGAGATTCAGACAGAACAGGGCTTCGCCACAGTTCCAGGGCACTGGCATTCGTCAAGTCATTTCCCACCACGAAGGCAGGGATTCCCATGCAGTTACCGCTGGGCATTGAGGTACCGATTCCAACATTTGAACAATTCGTGTTCATCCAGGTGGCTTTGCTCACAGCCGTAGCCGGTCTGGCCGTTGTCATCAGCCGCAACCTCTTTCACAGCGCCCTGGCCCTGACGCTGACCTTTTTCGGCGTCGCCGGTGTCTACGTCTTTCTGGAAGCCGAATTTCTGGCGGTCAGCCAGGTACTTGTATACGTCGGCGCGATCGCCATGTTGATCGCGTTTGCCATCATGCTCACGCGCAGCATGATGTACGGACGCACCTCTCCTTTAAATAATCAGTGGGGAAAGTCGTCACTGTTTGCTTTTCTCTTTTTTGTCGCACTGCTTGCCTTTGCACGGGCAACGCCGTGGCCGGCCGCTGGCGAAGAAGTCGTTGCCGACGAAGCCCTGATTGGCGCGCTCGGAAGAGAGTTCGTAACGAACTACGTCATCGCTTTTGAAGTTCTGGGGCTGCTGCTGCTTGTGGCATTGGTCGGTGCCGTCCTGTTGGCGCGCGATCGCTAGGCCTCCTGCTCTACGAAATCGGTTCCTGCATTGAAACATGACCGGTTTCTTGCCACTGCATCTGTTTGGGGTTGATCTATGGTTCCGCTTAGCTGGTATCTGATGCTCGCCGCTTTCCTGTTTTCGTGCGGCCTGTACGGCGCGCTTGCGCGGCGCAACGCAATTGCCATGCTCATGGGCATCGAACTGATGCTCAACGCTGCCAACATCAACCTGGTGGCATTTTGGCGTCATGGTGTCGGTCCTATGGAGGATCTGACCGGGCAGGTCTTTGCGGTGTTGATCATCGGCCTCGCCGCAGCCGAGGCCGCCGTGGGCCTGGCGCTCATCATCGCTGTCTACCGAGAGCGGCGCACTATCGATGTTGACGAGTTGGACATACTTGCAGGGTGAGTCGCCCTGAACGGGTAGAACGGCGCCGTCGCTGGCGTCGTGTGCGGAGATAACCGGAACCAGGTGGCCAGGAAGCAGCTGACGGGAACACTTGAAGAACAGTGCAGCTTTCTCTACCAGCTCGCACAGGAAAAGATGGAGGACGGCAACTATACGGGTGCCGTCTATGCACTTAAAGAGATCGTTAGACATAAGCCCGATTACGGCGACGCAGCACAGCTGTTGGAGAAGGCCCGCCAGCACAAAAAAGCGCAATCGTTTCGACTGATCATCTCCCTTGCCGGGGCGGTCCTGTTTGCAGGCATCGGCTCGACGGCCGGAGTGCCTAACGATCTGTGGCTGTTCGTGCTGGCATTTGCCGGTCTGCTTGTCGGGTACGTGTTCGCCAATCTGATTCGACGTCAGGCTACGTTATAGGCCTGGCATTACTACTCTGAACTGATCACAGAAGACCGTCCGGTTTCCATTCTTACCTGAGGCTCTTTTATGGAAGGACTATTCAGCGTCACCTGGGTTGTGCCGATTCCCCCTTTCCTGGCATTCCTGGCGATCCTGCTCTTTCTGAACAAAAACAAGCGGGGCAGTGCACTGACCGCAATCGGCTCGGCTATTCTCAGTTGCATACTGGGCTGGGGGATCGCCTTTGCCTCATTCTTCAGTGATCACTTCGGCGAGCATCCGGTTGACGAGGCGATATACTCTATTCCCACAGGCGCAACGGAGTTCGTCATTGGCTACGCGGTGGATCCGGCCAATGCCCTGATGCTCTTCATGGTGCCCTTCCTGGTGTTGATGATATTCATCTACTCCAGCGGCTACATGAGTTTCCCCCACCATCTCAGTGCAGAACAGTACCCTACAGCCTACGCACAGGGCAAAGACCCCCGCTACAGCCGCTTCATGGCCTACATCTGTCTGTTCGCGACCGGCATGCTCGGTCTGGTCGTCGCCAACAATCTGCTCCAGTTCTTTGTCTTCTGGGAAATAATGGGGCTTTGCAGCTATCTGTTGATCGGTTTCTGGTACGAAAAGGCGGCTGCTAGGGCAGCCGCAGTCAAGGCGTTCATCACCACCCGCATCGGCGACGCCCTGCTAATGATCGGCCTGATCCTGCTGTATGTGCGCAGCGAGCCGAGCAGCCTTCGCTTCAGCGAGCTCTTCACCGAAGCAAATCTGGATCAGCTCGCCCATTCTCTGGTCAACATACCCCTCTTCGGCGAAGTCCACTGGATTTCGCTCATCGGCGTGCTCATATTCTGCGGCGCCATCGGCAAGAGCGCCCAGTTCCCGCTGCACATCTGGTTGCCCGATGCCATGGAAGGGCCGACGCCTGTAAGCGCCATGATTCATGCGGCCACGATGGTGTCAGCCGGTGTCTTCCTGCTCGTCCGGATGTTCCCGATCTACGAGTTTTCCGGCGAAGTCTCCACCGGTACGCTGCAATTCGTCGCCTTCATCGGCGCCTTTACCGCCCTGTTCGCAGCCACAATTGCCGTGGCTCAGTGGGATATCAAACGGGTGCTGGCCTACTCCACGATCTCTCAGTTGGGGTATATGGTTGCCGCCATCGGCATGGGTGCCTACGTGGCCGCGCTCTTCCACCTGTTGACCCACGCCTTCTTCAAGGCTCTCCTGTTCCTCGGTTCCGGCAGCGTAATTCACGGCGTGGAACACGGCTACCATCACGCACACGAGCACGCTCACGACGACCATGGCGATGGCCACGCTGAAAATATCGTCCGCCGCGCCGATGGCGTCCTCGACACCGAAGACGCCCAGGACATGCGCAACATGGGTGGCCTGCTGTCAAGAATGCCCCGTACAGGCTGGACCTTCATCATAGGCGGGCTGGCCCTCTCAGGCTTTCCTCTGGTCACCGCAGGCTTCTGGTCCAAGGATGAGATCCTGGCATTTGCCTGGGACGGCAGCCATCAGTGGGTATTCTGGACGCTGGCCTTGGCTGCCTTCCTCACCGCCTTCTACACTATGCGCCAGATCGGTCTGACCTTCCTCGGCCGGGCGCGCACGGAGGGAGCCTCGCACGCCCCGGAGAGCGTCGCTAGTATGACGACGCCGCTGATTCTGATCAGCGTCTTCGCCATCGCCGGCGGCTGGTTCGGCATTCCCGATGCATTCCCGGTACTTGGCGCCATCGTTCCCAACTGGATCGGGCACTTCCTCGAACCATACATGAAGTACATGCACCTGTACCCGCATCATCCGGATTTCAATTTTGTACCGTTGGCAGTCTCGATCGTGGTCGCGCTCGGCGGCCTCGGAGCCGGCTACCTGGTCTACGGACAGGGCCTGAAGGAAGGCCAGACGGATCCCGTCGCCCGGTTCCTCGGTCCGATCTGGTGGATGTGGCACCGCAAGTACTGGATAGACGAACTGTACAATGGCACGATCGTGCTCTTCACAATGTGGTTGAGCCGCTTCCTGGCCCTGTTCGACCGCGATTGGATTATCGACTGGTTCGTCAACGGGGTTGGCCGGATAGCCATCCGGATCGGTGATCTCTCTGCTGCCTTCGACAGATTCGTCGTTGACGGTTTCGTGGACGGCGTCGGCTGGATCTCCGATCAGGCCGGCCACATTGCCCGCCTGTTGCAGGACGGCCGCGTGCAGACATATCTGCTTTTCGGTATGTTGATCCTGGCCGTATGGCTATTCCTGAACGTGCTTCCCATGATACTTACCCTGGTGTAAGGAGCGGCGCCGGTTCGAGTACATCCTTTCGAACGGCAGCGGATCTGACTGGCCAGTCTGGCTTTAACCTAAACTCTGCTTGGAGACGGCTTCATGGATTCACCTGATTCAATTGTCCTGACAATACTGCTCTTTTGGCCGCTGGTGTCAGCTCTCCTGGTCATTTTGCTTGGTAGCAGCGACAGCCTGATCAAGAAAGGCTCGATCTGGGCCAGTCTGCTCCCACTTGGCCTGAGCATCTATCTCCTGTTTGCGTACGACTCCGACACGGGAGGTATGCAGTTTGAGCAGGTCGCCAAGTGGATTCCGCAGCTCAACGCCGGCTACCACCTGGGCGTCGATGGGCTGAGCGTCCCGCTGATCTTCCTCACTGCCCTGCTTAGCACACTGAGTCTTTACTACAGCGCCGGCGTTATCAACGAACGTGTCAAGGAATACTTCTTTCTGATGCACCTGCTGGAATTCAGCATGATCGGCGTGTTTCTGGCCCTGGACTACGTCCTCTTCTACGTCTTTTGGGAGATCAGCCTGGTTCCGATGTACTTTCTCATCGGCATCTGGGGCGGCGAGAATCGCGGGTACGCCGCCACCAAGTTCTTCATCTATACCTTGGTGGGCTCAGTGGCGATGCTGCTGGCGATTCTGGGCGTCTATTTCGCAACTGGCACTTTCGACATCGTTGAAGCCGCTGCGGCCCAGCCCTTCGCCGGCAACCTGACACTCGCCAGCTTGGCGTTCTGGGGCTTTTTCCTGGGCTTTGCCTTCAAAGTGCCCAGCTTCCCCTTCCACACCTGGTTGCCCGATGCCCATACCGAGGCGCCAACCGCCGGCTCCGTCATTCTGGCCGGCGTCCTGCTGAAGTTGGGCGCCTACGGTATGTTGCGCATCATGTTGCCCAGCTTCCCCGAGGCCTCCGTCTACTGGGCAACCTGGATTGTGGGGCTGGGAGCAATCGCTATCGTATACGGTGCATTCGTCTGCGTGGCCCAGACCGACCTCAAGCGCTTGATCGCATACAGCTCCGTCAGTCACATGGGCTACGTGATGCTGGGGATCGGAGCCGCCGCCGCAGTGATGACCCCCGAGGCCTTGGCCGGCGCGGTCAACCGCTTCGGCCTCAGCGCACAAGCCATTCAGGACAGCGCCGCGATGGCGCTAAACGGTGCCGCACTCCAGATGTTCAACCACGGCATCATCACCGGAGCCCTGTTCTTCCTCGTCGGCATCATCTACGAACGCGCGCATTCACGTGACCTGTCGAAGTTCGGCGGGCTGGCGACCAAGACGCCGCACTTCTACGGCCTGATGCTGACGGCCGCCTTCGCCAGTCTGGGGCTTCCCGGTCTGGCCGGTTTCTGGGCAGAGCTGTTCACCTTCCGCGGGGCCTTTGCCATCATGCCCTACTGGGCCGCCTTCGGCACGATCGGCATCGTAATCACCGCCGTCTACATTCTCTATCGCATTATCCAGAATGTCTTCCTTGGCGAGTACGACCCGAGCAAACTCTCGCACTGGACTACGGTGCAAGGCGAACACGCCGACGGCCCAACCGACATGGTTGGGTTTGAGAAAGTGACAATGTGGCCGCTGATCGCGGCGATGTTCCTGATCGGAATCTACCCAACGCCTCTGGTGAAATACTTTAATCAGTCAGCCCGGGAGCTCCTGGCCTTTGTACAGAATCTCGTCTGAACACTGCAGTGACCGGGCGTTTTCTGACAGCGGCGGCTTGACTCTGCGGCTGCAGACTGGCGACAACCGGAACTGTCACATGGAGAGCAATTTGTGGGCGACTTAGGATATATCGCACCCGAAATCATACTTCTCATCGGCGGCCTGTTCATCTTCTGCCTGGATCTGGCCTACGATCCCGGCGTGGGCAGAAAATCGGGGCTGAGCTACATGGCGTTGTCGGCACTGTTTCTGACCGCTGCCCTGGTTGCCGTCGTATTCCAACTTGATATCTCGGATCCGGAAGCAGGACCGAAGATCGCATACTCGATGATGACGATCGACAACTTCGGCAGCTTCATCAAGGTCACCATCTTTTCCGGCATGATCCTGACCACCATCGCCGGTGGCCGTTATATGAACCGCCGTTCCGGCAATCAGGGCGAGTTCTGGACCTTCTTCCTGATGGTCAGCCTGGCCATGAGCATTGCAGTCAGTGCAAACAACCTGGTGCTCGTATATCTCGCCATCGAATTCCTTTCGATAACCAGCTACATGCTGGCCGGTTTCCTGCGCGAGAACAGGCGCAGCAACGAAGCCGGACTCAAGTACTTCCTCTACGGGTCGATCGCCTCTGCCGTTATGCTGTACGGCATCAGCCTGCTCTACGGAGCAACAGGGTCCCTCTACATTCACGACATCGCCGCCGAATTCTCCCGGCTGATGGGCGAATCCACGGAAGTAAGCGGCCTGGCCTTTGCCGCCCTGCCGGCGATGCTCCTGATTCTGGCCGGTTTGGGATTTAAGGCAAGTTTGGCGCCCTTCTACCAGTGGGCTCCCGACACCTACGACGGCTCACCCACGCCGGTCGCCACCTATCTCTCCACCGCCTCAAAGGCCGCGGCCTTCGCTGTGCTGGCCCGTTTCTTCATCGTAGCCATGGCCTCATTCGAAGTCAACTGGGTGCCTGTCCTTGCTGCTTTCAGCATCATTACTATGACGATGGGCAATCTCGCCGCGCTGCGACAGAACAGCGTCAAACGCATGATCGCATATAGTTCCGTGGCCCAGGCCGGCTACATCCTGATGGGATTGGTTGCCGTAACTTCCTCATCGCCCAGTGCGATGGACGGCCTCAACGGCGTCCTGCTCTATCTCTTCGCCTATCTGTTTACCAACGTCGGCGCATTTCTCGTGGTCATGGCGTTGGAGGAAACCGTCGACAGCACCCATATCAGCGCCTACCGCGGTCTCATCAAGCGAGCGCCCTGGCTGGCTGTAATGTTTACCATCTTCCTGCTAAGCCTGACAGGCATCCCGCTCACGGGCGGTTTCTTCGGCAAGTTCTACGTCTTCGGCGCCGCCATCCAGCGTCAGTACTTCTGGCTGGCCGGAATTGGCATGATCAATGCCGGCATCGCTGCCTTCTACTACCTGCGCGTAGTTAGGGAGATGTTCTTTACCAGCGAAGGCGAAGGCGAGACTCTCGATGTCCCAATGGCTTTACAGACCAGTCTCCTGATCTGTACTCTCGCCACCCTCTGGATCGGTGTCTATCCCAGCGCAGTGCTTGACTGGGTGAGCAACGCCTCCGTCCAGCTGCTATCCGTTGTTCCCTAGACGCTCAGGGAGTGGGAGCATCCTCCCTGAGTAGCCCCTCGGCTTTCAGTTCATTCCACAATTCCGCCGGGATTGGCCTCTGAAGCAGGCTGTAGTTCTCCTGTACGTGGGCGACTTCGATGGCGCCAGGAATGATGGCAGATACGATCGGGTTGGCCAGCAAGAACTGCAACGCAGCGCAGGGCAGCGGCGTCTGGTGTCGCTGGCAAATCTGCTCGATCCGTTCCGTCCTCTCCATCATCTCCTGTGAGGCAGGTGCGTAGAAGTACATGGCGCCCGGCACCGCGCCGGTTGCCAGAATCCCCGAAGCGAAGACCGCCCCGATTACGACATTGATTCCCCTCTGCTCGCAAAGAGGGAACTCCTCCTCCAACATCTCCTGCGTCAGCAAGTTATAGCCGTAGGCGACCAGAAAGAAATCAAGCTCGACAAGATCGAGAAAACGGGGAATCATCCCCAACTCGTTAATGCCCGCGCCCACCCCTTTTATCAGACCGTGGCTGCGCAACTCGTCAAGAGCACGCCATCCGCTCGTAAACAGTTGATAGAGATAGGCATTTACGCGGGCCTCGGTTTCGTAAAAGTAAAAATCCAGGTCGTGAATCACCAGCAGGTCCACATTGGGTAGGCTGAGCCGTTGCAAGCTGTCCTCGTAGGAACGCATGATGCCATCATAACTGTAGTCAACCGTGAATTCGAAGGGTAAGGCCCCCCTGAAGGGCCCTGGCTCAAACGTTGCCGGGTCCCGTGCCGGCCGAAACACACGCCCAACTTTGGTGGAGAGTACGTACTCGTCCCGTGGTTTCTGTCGCAGGAAGTGGCCGACGCGGTGTTCGCTCTTGCCATTGCCGTAGAATGGCGACGTGTCATAGAACCGCACGCCGACATCCCAGGCCGCCTGCAATACACCCTGTGCCGCACCTTCTTCAAGCACCTCGAACAAGTCCCCTAGAGGCGCCGTTCCTAGCCCAAACTCGGTTACTGATGTCCCTGTACTACCAACTCCCCTCTGCGGAATGTTGTTCATCGATCGCTCTCCTCGCGAAAGGTCGGCCCCGAATCAAAGCCTCAGTCAAAAACAAGACCCACCTGTCTCCGGCAACTTTCTATATTCTGCTTTGGTTTGAAACCAGCACTACCTGTATGTTACTATGAAACTATCTCCTGATACCATTCCGCCCCGAGGGATGGGAATCTGATCAGCTCTCGTCCAAAAGGTACTGAACTGTTGCCGCCGAGGCCGCTCAGCCACGGAGATATCAAACTATGACTAACTCGGAAAATACACCTCGCAGCCGTTCAAAAGACACGAGCAAGACAGCCGTTCTGGTCGCAACAATCCGCGCCGTGCACCTGCGCTGGCACGACCCGCCGCACATCTTTGAAGATACTTTCGCAATGCATATGCTGACACCCTTCTGGCATGCGGTCGCGAAATACAGGCCGCTCAAATGGCTTGTCGGCGATGTGATCCTGGGCGTCTACCGCCCCGTCTATCCAGCAGTCGTTCTGCGTTCCCGCTATACTGAGGACCAGCTGGTTGCGGCAGTCGAATCAGGCACTGATCAGTATGTGATTCTCGGCGCCGGTCACGATACTTTCGCCCTGCGCCGCAAAGATCTGGCCGACAAAGTGCGCGTCTTTGAAGTGGACCACCCGGCTACGCAGGAGGTAAAGCGACAGCGCATTCTGAAGGCAAATGGGAGCATTCCTGACAATCTCACCTTCGTTCCGGTGGACTTTGAGGTCGACCGGTTGGATGAGGAAATGGAAAAAGCGGGCTTCAACTCTCAGCAGCCGGCGTTCTACTCCTGGCTCGGCGTAACCTATTACCTGACGCCGGAGGCAATTCGGGATACCCTCGACCGTGTTGCGCAGAAGTCTGCACCGGGGAGCCGTATCGTCTTCGACTTTAAAATCGCCAAACACATGATGACCCAGGAATGGCGAACGCTCTGCGAAAAGATGGAAGGATTCGTGGCGCGCCGGGGTGAGCCCATGCTGACCGACTTTACGCCGCAGTCGTTGAGCGACATGATGGCCCGGCACGGCTACACAGAAGTAGAGATGATGCCCCCGGAGGAGCAGAAGCGGCGTTACCTGGGTGATCGCACCGACATAGAGCCGACGGAGTTCTTCTACTTTGCCCAGTATTCACTTGAGCCGCCGTCTGAAGGCGAATCGGAGTAACGACTATGGCACCCCCGCCCACGCACTACCCCGACGAATGGCTGCTCGACAATCCGCAGATGCGGCAATTCATCAGTGCGGTGAACTCAACGCGGGCGCGCGAATCGGATCCACGCAAGATCGTAGCTGCTGTCCGTCCGGAATTTATCAATCTCCTGGCCGACCCGGCATGGCTGCCGCAAAAGTTCCAGCAGCCATCCGCTGAAAGCGGCATGGGAGGCGGCATCGGCATGTGGCTGCTCTATCGGGCCGGCGATGGCGGCTTGGCCTTTTCAGCCCTGGTTGTACCACCGGACGCCCAGACTCCCGTCCATGACCATCTGGCCTGGGGGCTTGTGGGTCTCTATAAGGGCGAGCAGGAAGAAGAGGTCTTTATCCGTCAGGACGACGGCCGCACTGAATCCCACGCTAAGTTGGCCCTTTCGGTGCGCCAGATGCTGCGCCCGGGCGACTTCTACGAACTGTTGCCGGAAAACGACATCCATCGCGTGCGCACAACCAGCCCGGACACGTCCGTGTCACTCCATCTATTGGGCAACGACAACGGCTGCATCTGGCGCCATCGCTTTGACCCGGAAACGGACTCCGCCCAACCTTTCCGCTCAGGATGGCTCAATGTGGAGTGCCGTGACAACGAAATCGGCTGACAGCAAGTCGCTCCGAAAAGCCACCTTTTGTCGCACTTCCCAAATGAGAGAAGTAAAACGCGCCTCTTGCACCCGCGCCGTGCGCGATTCGCAACGGCGTCAAACGCAGGTTTCCTACGCTATTGAGCTTTCACACGCCAACTCGCACAGGGGATAAACAATGGCCAACCGAGTCAATCGGGCAATCGAACTGCTGGACCAGGGCCAGCCCATCTACTACAGTGGCGGGCACACCGGCCACGTGCTTACCCGCGAACAAGGCCGCACCGATGCCGCCATCTGGTCCGACTACGTAAACGTTGGCATGGAGCACGGCGCCTTCAATATGGAAGGCCTGGAAAGCTACATGCAAGGGATGGTTGAAGGAGGGCCTACTACCAGCGGGCACCGCACGCCCACCGTGATCGTCGAGGCGCCGGTTGAAGGCACCTCGGCCGACATCGTGCGCTACAACGCCTGGCAATTCCGCCAGATTCTGGCCCGCGGCGTTCATGGCATTCTTCTCTGTCAAGCCGAGACACCCGAAGCGGTTGCCGCCTTCGTCGAAGGGTGCCGGTACCCGATCAACCGCATCGGCGTTGGGGCCGGTTTGCAGGCGGGCAGGCGCGGCGTCGGGTCGGAGCCGACCGCATCCGCAATCTGGGGGCTCGACTATGCAGACTATCTCGACAAGGCTGACCCTTGGCCCCTCAACCCTGAAGGCGAGCTGCTGTTGGGTCTCAAAATCGAGTCGGCCGCCGCCTTGCCGCGTATCGAAGAAATCCTCGCCGTCCCCGGAATCGGATTCGCGGAAATGGGGCCTGGCGACCTGAGCATCTCCTTGGGCTATCGCCGGCGCCCGCCGACTTTTCCGCCCGAAATGCAGGAGGCAAGCGATCGCGTGCACGCGGCATGCGAGGCAAATGGTGTCGCCTTCTTGCAGCCGGCCAACCCGGAGAATGTCGTCCAAAGAATCAATGCCGGCGTGCGCGTGATCGGCGGCCATGACCCGGAGACGGCGCAAATCGGCCGCGCTCACACCAAGCGGCAGATGCCTGTCTGAAACACGACATTGAAACTCGGAAAACGGCAATATGCACATCAATCCAATAAGTGAAGGACCTGGAACGGAGTAACTATGAACAAGATATTCGCGGTGAACTTACGCCCCTTGGCTATCTTCCTGCTGCTGGCGCTTGCATTGGGCGCCTGTGTCCCTGGTGCTCCCGCAGGGATGGAAAGTGAGGCCGGGCCCCAGCCGCAGGACTCTGCCGCCGGTTCCCCCGCCCCCGCCGGCATGAAAAACGTTGTCTACGACGGCCTCCCGGATATGGGCGGCGCGGAGATCGTTGCTGTTACGGGCAACGACTATATTCCGCTTAACTTCATCGACCCGGCCAGCGGCGAAGCCGTCGGCTGGGAATATGACGCCGTCAACGAGATCTGCCGCCGCCTCAACTGCGTTGTCGACTGGCAGGTCACCTCCTGGGAGGCCATGATACAAGCGGTGGCCGAAGGCCAGTTTGACGTCGGCATGGACGGCATCACCATCACGGCTGAACGCGCCGAAGTCGTGGACTTCTCCGACGCCTACATGACCAGCCAGCAGTTCATGCTGGTACGCGCCGACGAGGAGCGATTCGACACGGCGGAAGCGTTCGCAGCCGACGGTTCACTTCTGGTCGGGGCGCAGGCTGGCACGACCGGCTTCTACACCGCCGTGTACGACATTTTGGATGGCGACGAAGCGAACCCGCGCATCCAGCTGTTGGACAACTTTGGCGCATCTGTGCAGGCGTTGATCGCCGGCGACGTCGACATGGTGCTGGTCGATGCCGCATCCGGCCGCGGATATATCGGCGCCAACCCGGAGAAGCTCAAGATCGTGGGCGGGGCACTGGCCACCGAAGAGTTCGGCTTTATCTTCACGCCCGGCAGCACCTGGACCGCGCCCTTTAACGCCGCCTTAGCTACCTTGAAGACCGACGGCTATCTTGATTATCTCAATACACGCTGGTTCTTCCTCACAGATCCCAATGCCCCCGACATCTACGACAGCCTGCCCGACATGGGCGGTGCGGAAATCGTTGCAGTTACGGGCAACGACTTCATTCCGCTCAACTTCATCGACCCGGGCAGCGGGGAGGCGGTCGGCTGGGAATATGACGCGGTCAACGAAATCTGCCGCCGCCTTAACTGTGTTGTCGACTGGCAGGTCACCTCGTGGGAAGCGATGATCCAGGCCGTTGCCGCAGGACAATTCGATGTCGGCATGGACGGCATCACGATCACCGCTGAACGCGCCGAAGTCGTGGACTTCTCAGACGCCTATATGACCAGCCAGCAGTTCATGCTGGTGCGCGCCGACGAGGACCGCTTCGATACGCCGCAAGCATTCGCTGAGGACGGATCACTGCTGATCGGGGCACAGGCGGGCACGACCGGCTTCTACACTGCGGTGTACGACATTCTGGATGGCGACGAAGCCAACCCGCGCATCCAGCTGCTCGACAGTTTTGGCGCTTCGGTGCAGGCGCTGATCGCCGGAGATGTAGATATGGTGCTGGTCGATGCTGCCTCCGGCCGCGGTTACATTGGGGCCAACCCGGAGAAGCTCAAGATCGTGGGTGAGGCACTGGCCACCGAGGAGTTCGGCCTTATCTTCACGCCCGGTAGCTCATGGACCGCACCCTTCAACGCAGCCATTCAGACCATGAAGGCCGACGGCTACAACGAGTACCTGAACGTAAAGTGGTTCTTTCTGTACGATCCAAACTGATGCGTTTTCGAGCGCAGGGAGATCTGTTGACGATGTCCCCTGCTCTCTGCGCTCGAAATTCTACATTTCTCCGTACACGTGGCAACAGTTGACTCTCCTCTAGGCCGTCCTCGGCGCTCTCCGGCCGACTATTTTGCGCGCCTTCCCTACTGGCTCCTGCTAGCGCTGCTCCTGGGAGTGCTGCTCCTCTGGAGCCTCTTGGCCGACGCAGACTACAACCTGATCTTTAACGCCGTATCCAAAGGCGTGGGCGTGACCCTGTACGTCTGCCTGATCTCTTTTGTTTTGGCCCTTTTGGTCGGTCTGGCATTCGGCTTGGCCCGAGTCTCCCGCAATCGACCGGTCTACGAATTCGCCTCCTTCTATGTGGAGATCATTCGCGGCGTGCCCATGTTGGTGATTCTCTTTTACATCGCCTTCGTGGGGGCCCCGGGTCTTGTGGATCTGTTCAACTGGACGGGAACCGCCCTGCAGGGGCTCGGTCTGGGCCTCGTCGGGGCGCCGCTTGCGGAGTTCAGCATTCGCCAGCTCTCCTTTACCAGCCGCGCAATCCTTGCGCTCGTAATCGGCTACAGCGCCTTCATCGCTGAGATCTTTCGAGCAGGTATCGAGAGCGTGGAGAGGGGACAGATGGAGGCGGCTCTCAGCCTTGGCATGAGTAGGGGCCAGGCCATGCGCTATGTGATCCTGCCCCAGGCCGTTCGGCGCGTAATGCCGCCTCTGGGCAACGACTTTATCGCCATGCTCAAAGACTCGGCGCTTGTGTCAGTTCTTGGTGTACAGGACATCACCCAGTTGGGTAGGCTCTATGCCACCAGCACGTTCCGTTTTTTCGAAACGTACAACGTCGTCGCCTTTCTCTATCTCGTGATGACTATAGGACTGTCTCTGTTTGTGCGTTACTGGGAGAGGCGCAACCCGCTCAATGAACGATAAAGGCGGACGGCACTCGCCGCCCGCCTTCAGTTGTGCTCTTGGGAGTAACTGCTTGCAGTAGGGTAAACAGGGATCCTCTCGACGACCGGATCTGCAAGATCCGCTAGCGAGAGAAAAGTCTACCCATCTCGATCAACCCGATGTTCGGAGATATCTATTTCGCCCTCATAGACGAGCGCGTCGTCGCCTTCCTCTCCCGTGCTGATACGGATGATGTTTTCCACCGGACAGATGAAAATGGCGCCGTCACCCTGCGTGCCGGTTGCCGCCGTCCTCTGTATGGTCTCCACCACCCGGTCAACCTCGTCCTCACCTACAACGAGATTCATCTGAATACGCGGCAAAGTGTCGACTACGTAGGTGCTGTGCCGTCCCGCAAGTTTGATTCCGCTCTGACGGCCGTGCCCCTGGACTTCGACAGTATCGATAGCGGGGACACCAATCTCAATCAGAGCCAGCCTGACGCTGTCCAGCTTCTCATTTCGGATGTACGCTTCGATCTTTTTGAACACAGCTTTGCTCCTGTGTGTCAGAAGAAGCTCCGCTGACCTGGGGGAAGGTAGAGAGCCCCTTTCACTCCTCTATTCTGTACTTCCTCTCCAGATAGAAGGCAAAGAAATCGCTTAGATCAGGGGGCGGCGAGAGCATTCCTTGGATGTCGATATCTCCTTCATAGACCAGTACGTCGGCGCCTTGCTCCCCCGTGCTGACCCGGACGATGTTTTCCACAGGACAGATATAAATGGCGCCGTCGCCCTGCGTCCCCGTAGCGGCAGTCTCTCTGATCGTCTCTACGATACGGGCAACGTCGTCCTCACTTACGACTACCGTCAGTCGGAGACGCGGTAAAGTGTCAACGGTGTAGCTGCTGTGTCGTCCGGCCAACCTGATGCCGGTCTGTCTACCATGGCCCTGCACTTCAACCGTATCGATTGCAGGAACGCCGATCTCCACCAGTGCTGACCTGACCTCAGTCAGCTTTTCGAGCCGAATATAGGCTTCAACCTTCTTGAGCATTGCTCCTCTCCTCTCCATCGAAAGAGGAGTCTTCCGCAGTCTGAGTTGGGCCGTGCGGCTAACCGCACGACCTCATGGCAAGAAGGAATCTAGGCGTCCTCCCGTTTACTACCTTCGCTGACCTCACTCTGCTCGCCGTTTTCGCTGCCTTCGATTTCCCTTACTGCTTCAGATTCTTCCACTTCTTCAGATTCTTCAAAGTACGAACCTTCGCCACCATGCCTCGCTAGTCACGCATAGGCGCGTTCGCCATGCTCGCTGATGTCCAGTCCAATCTCCTCTTCCTGCTCGGTAACCGCCAGGCCCCAAACCGCATCCAGGATCTTGGTCAGAATGAACGTAATTATGTACGAGTAGATGATGGTCACAATTACGGTCATCAGCTGGATGCCGAATTGCGTGGGGTTGCCGTAGAAGAGACCGTCAGTTCCGCCGACGGCCGCCGTCGCAAACAGGCCGGTTGCCAGCGCACCCCAGGTACCCGCCATCCCGTGACAAGCCCATACGTCCAGACTCTCGTCCAGGCCTCGCTTTTCGCGCAGGTCAATGCTGTAGTAACTGACGGGCGCCGCAATCGCGCCGATCAGGAGCGCCGCCATAGGTGTAACGAAGCCGGCCGCGGGCGTGATCGCCACCAGGCCCACAACGGCTCCCGTCACGATCCCAAGTACGCTGGGCTTGTTGTCACGCCAGGAAAGGAACATCCAAACCACCGCCGCAGCGGCAGCCGCCGTATTCGTGTTCACCAGCGCCTGTACCGCCAGCCCGTCGGCCGCAAGCGCGCTGCCTCCGTTGAAGCCAAACCAGCCGACCCACAGCAGACCCGCCCCCAGGACGGTGAACGCAATGTTATGCGGCTCAATCGCCACCTGCCCAAACCCTTTGCGCTTGCGAATCGCCATTGCAAACGCCAGCGCCGAGAAACCGGCTGTAATGTGGACAACCGTTCCGCCGGCAAAGTCAAGCGCGCCCCAACGCGCAAAGATGCCGCCGCCCCAGGCCCAGTGGCAGACCGGATCGTAGACCAGCGTTGCCCACAGGACCGCGAATACCAGGTACACTTTGAAGCGGATACGTTCCACGAACGTCCCGGATATCAGTGCAGGTGTGATTATGGCAAATGTCATCTGGAACGCTGCAAACAGCAGGTGGGGAATGGACAGCCCTTCCAGCGCCTCTACACCGACGTTCGACAGTCCAATGTAGTCGAGACCGCCAACCAACCCGGCGACACTGGTGCCGAAGGCCAGGGTATATCCAATAATGACCCACTGAATGCTGATGAGGCCGATCGTTATGAAACTGAGGTTGAGAGTGGAGAGGATGTTCTTTCGGCGAACCATTCCGCCATAGAAAAAACCGAGCGCCGGCGTCATCATCAGCACCAGGGCGGTGGCGACGATGATCCAGGCAGTATCTCCAGAGTTGATTCCATCCATTTACCCATTTCCTCCTGTTGCAGGCAATCCCTGCTGTCCGTAAACCTGTTGTGGGGTTGAATTGACTAAGAGGGCCCCGGGCGGGAACCCCCTTGGCTACCAACCAATCATCGCCGAAGCACGGCCGGAAATCCTATGGTTATTCTGCACAATAGTAGGCCGACCTCAGTTGTAAACGTTGCCCAACCGACTCCTTACTCGCCCGGGCCATTTCAGCAAATTTCAAAGCAACCTCGTAGACTGGGATCGCTGCTTTTGTGAAGTTGGAAAATTACGGGGCCTTTGACTACAATAACAGAATTCAATATCAAGCGCAAGAGGTCGAACAGGACCCTTACGCGGCGTTCAACTTCAACGCGCAGCAAGAGAATATACTGACCCGTTGTGGCATCAAAGGAGGCACAGACCCATGAGTACCAAAAACGGTCAGCAGAGAGATGGTCAGGTGGAGCGAGGAACTTTCGCTGTGAAGGCCGGTCTGGCACAGATGCTTAAGGGCGGCGTAATTATGGACGTAGTAACGGCAGACCAGGCCCGAATTGCCGAGGAAGCGGGGGCCTGCGCTGTAATGGCCCTTGAACGCGTACCCGCCGACATTCGCCAGGATGGCGGCGTGGCGCGCATGAGCGACCCGCGGCTGATCAAAGAGATCATGGAGGCTGTCACCATTCCGGTGATGGCTAAGGTACGAATCGGCCACTTTGTAGAAGCGCAGATTCTGGAGGCCCTTGGCGTAGATTACATCGACGAAAGCGAAGTCCTGACACCTGCCGACGAGAGTCATCATATCAACAAGCACAGCTTCACTATCCCGTTTGTATGCGGCTGCCGCAACCTCGGCGAGGCCCTGCGCCGCATCGCCGAAGGCGCCGCCATGATTCGCACCAAGGGAGAAGCAGGGACGGGAGATGTTGTTGAAGCCGTACGTCACGCCCGCAACGTGAACGGTGCCATCCGCCGCATCAACAGGATGGATGCAGACGAACTCTTCACCTACGCAAAGGACATCCAGGCGCCCTACGAACTCGTGAAGGAGACGGCCGAGCTGAACAGGCTGCCGGTTGTGAACTTTGCGGCCGGCGGCGTGGCCACACCCGCCGATGCCGCACTGATGATGCAACTCGGTGTGGACGGCGTCTTCGTCGGGTCCGGAATTTTCAAAAGCGACGATCCTGCAAAGCGCGCCCATGCCATCGTCCAGGCCGTTACACATTTCAACGACCCTCACATCCTGGCTGAAGTGAGTGAAAACCTGGGCGCGCCGATGGTCGGCATCAACGTAACCGATCTTTCAGAAGATGAGAAGCTGGCCGAGCGGGGATGGTAGCGGGCGCGACGCCCACCATTAGCCTTCTCTATTCCAATGGTGGCAGGAGAGACTAAGTCTTCTGCCACCGCACTGTGCCTTTCTCCTGACAGGGGGAAAGAACTATGGCGGAAGTTTCGGTCAGTGGTGTCTATCGCGATGGGGTGGTCGAACTAACTGAAAGCGTATCTGCATTCAACGGCCAGAACGTTGTCGTAATCTTCTCTGATCCGCTTTCAAACCAAGACCAAGAGTCGTATCGAGACTACTTGAAAAGAAAAATTGCGAAATTTGACCCACAGTTTTTGGCAATGACAAGGAATGAACGCCAAACCGAATTCGAAAGAATCTCCACGAAAGTTGCCGAAAGGCTTCCATATCGAACACCAGAAGAAATGGTGAAGGCGATGCGGAGAGAAAACTTTGATCCTACTTGATACCAAATGTCCTTGTCATTGCCCGTTTCTTTCCTCGTGATGTTCGCTTCGAACAGAACCGCAGGCTGGTTACCGTCTTCCCCCGATTGAGCGTTGGATTTTCCATCTTTTCGCTCTTGGAACTCTGTGGAATCTCCTCCTTCAACCTTTCAACCCAGGAACTGCGACGTAGGATGTATACCTTAGAAGAAACTTACTCTGCGGAGATTCTACAACCGCAGGCGGCCAAAGAAGATTCCGCAGAATCCTGGCTCGCCTCTTTCATCACATCTCTATTTGAGAGAATCGACAAAAGGGTGACACTTGGCGACGCGTTTTTCCTGCAAACAGCTGAGGATTTCCAGGTCGAGACGCTAATTGCATGGAATCCAAAGGACTTCACAGATCGTACATCCTTGCCTGTCCTGACGCCGGTCGAATTCCTCGCACAGCGAGAGAATAGCCAATGAGCGTAGCTCGTTTTGGAGTACTTGCGCTCCAAGGCGCCTTCCGTGAACATATCGCCATGCTGCAACGCCTCAACGTCGAAGCCGCGGAAGTCCGACTGGCGAAAGAGCTGGACGATTTGGACGGATTGATTATTCCTGGGGGAGAGAGCACCAGTATGGGCCTGGTAGCCGAGCGCTGGGGCTTGGTTGAGCCGCTGCGCCGGTGGGTTCACGGTGGGCGGCCCACTTGGGGCACCTGCGCCGGAATGATTCTTTTGGCCGAGAACGCAACCGGCCAGAAATTGGGCGGTCAGGCCTTGATTGGTGGTCTGGATGTAACCGTCAACCGCAACTACTTCGGCCGCCAGGTCGACAGCTTCGAAGCCGATCTCGACGTGCCCGCACTGGGCGGCACACCCTTTCACGCAGTCTTCATTCGCGCGCCCGCCATTACCGCTGTCGCCGAAAATGTCGAGACTCTGGCCACCGTTGCCTCCCTTCGAGACGAAGCCGAGCCGGTAATCGCGGCCGTTCGCAAAGGACCGATTCTGGCAACGGCCTTTCACCCCGAGCTAACCGACGACCTGCGCTGGCACCGCTATTTCGTGGAGATCGTTAACGAATTCCGTTCGTGCTCCGGCTAGCAGGGAGAACAGTGCCGCCGCAGGGGGAAGACTGACAGCCGGCAAATCGCAGGAGGCGTATCGGAGCCTATCCTGTTTCCCGCTTCCGTCGCCGGCAAATTTGTACCGCAAAACGAAGCCCGTGCGAAACTGTTATGTCTCGCACGGGCTTTTTGAATCGGGACCTGATGCTCTTTCCCGGGTGTTACTGCACCTACTGGCCTTTCGGCTCTGAAGGCGATCCATCCTCTTCAGGCCGACCATCCTCCTCCGACTGAATCTCTTCGTCTGGCTCCTCTGACTCTTCTGGAGCTTCCTGTTCAACCGCAATTTCAGGATCGACCGGCGGCTCTGGCTCTGCTTGTGGGTCGAACACCTCTGGTGGGACGATCTCGGCTGACACCTCGGTTTCTTCGACAGGCTCAGCTGTCCAGCCGGCGTCAAGATCCACTTCCGGCATGGCCCCAACGTGGCTCATCCCTGTGCCCTCTCCGGCAACTCGCGCCAGTTGACCGTACAGGTGACTCTGGAAGTAGTAAATGATCAGCTGCGACAGCGGCACTGTCACGACCGCGCCAATTATGCACAGAATCAGTCCCACAATGCTGCCGACCGTTGTAATGATCATGCTGGCGATCACAGTCAGAATCGCGACGATCGCCACATTGCCTATGTTGTCGCGGGTCCAGTCCCAGATCTCGGAAACCTGAAGTCCTTCGCTGATCGTTTCGTTTCTGGCGAAGGCAATCGTGAATCCAGGTTGGAATACGAGGAAAGCAATACCAACCAGAAACTGCAGACACAGGGAACACAGGATAAAAATCGCTCCAATATCATCGTCCACGTATTGGAAGTTCTCCGAGACGACCACACCGATGATGAACATGGGAACGGATACCAATATGATTGGCAGAGCCCATACTACATAAACGCAGACCAGCTTCACCCCGCGTACCAAGTCGTCACCCCACCGGTCCCACTCCGGCAGAACAGGATGCGCGTCGTCTCGTACGTTCTGCAGCAGACGCACCAGGTAACCGAACAGGATAAAGTAGCCTAGAACGCCAATTAGCGCCACGAGGAGCAATGAACTGATCAGAAGCAACCCCGTGCCGATGGCCGTCTTCTCGACCCAGCGTTCGTCCTCCGAAAAGTAAGTCAGTGCTCTTCCAATATCCATATGTGCTCTCCTTTGTCGAAGACACAGCGATGCAAGGCAACTCAGTGTCCGGCAATTCGGTTGTATTCTTCTCTACGCCGGCTCGCCGCTAAAGTTTCATTGCCGCGCCCGAGCGCAATGCCAATCTCCTCTCGTACCCACGAGACTGCCTCATCGACCAGCAGGGATTGCAGACAGGACGCGGCCCGAGCATCGTTGTGCCTGCGCAGCAGTTCTCCCAGCCCCCAGGCCGCGTGTCCTCGCGCCAGCGCCGATTCGTCGGCCGCAGCTGCTTCCAATCCTGCAAAGGCCGCCGGCTCGCCCCAGTTTCCGAGGGCAACGCAGACATTGCGCAGCATCCCTGCCCGCTTTGCCCGCTTTAGCGGAGACCGCCGCCAACGTTCGGCGAATGCCCCAGGCTCAAGCCAGTAGGGCAGGCGTCGATCAAATCCCTCCAGCAGCGGCGGCGCGACGCGCGCCTGTTGAGCTTCCAGCCCCTTCAGCAGAGGCGTCCTCTCTGCAAGCCGTTGATTCCAGGGACATACCTCCTGGCAGATGTCGCACCCGAAAATACGGTTACCGAACATGCCCCGCAGCGGTCGCGGAATCGGCTGGCGTGATTCGATCGTCCAGTAGGATATACAGCGCTGGGGGTCCAGGTGAAACGGCCCTGCAAAGGCATCCGTCGGACAGGCATCAAGGCAGCGCGTGCAATGGCCGCACGTGGCCGGCGAAGACTCACGCGGACTTAACTCGAATTCGAGTGCGCTGCTCTCACGATTCACAGTTGGCACGCTGTTCTCTTTCTGCAGCTGCCACGCACCGTAATCGCCCCCGGCCGGTAGCCCCGCAAGCGTCTCCTCCACGCTCAGGTCTGCCAGGCGAACCGCTTCCACAGGCGGGTCGCAGGCCAGCGCCTCCGGCACCAGGAGCGTTGCCAGGAAGAGCCAGCTGCCTCGCTGTGGGTGAATCGTACAGCAGTTTTTTCCGGTAAAGCCTATGCCGGCCTGTTGCGCCCAGTCCCTTTCCAGTACCGGACCCGTATCAACCAGCCCTTTTCCCAAAGTCGAACGGCCTGTCCGGAATCGCAACCAGCCGTCTAGCTCATACAGCAGCGGACGAATTATCTCGTGATAGTCCTCCCCCCAGGCATAGCGGGCGATGATGCCGCGCGACCTGTCGTTCAGGACCTCCGGCGCCAGATCAAAGCGATGATGGTCAACGCCCAGCACGATAAGCGAGCGAAAGGGCGGGCCCTCCTCGGCCAGCAGGGCCGGATTACGCCTCTTTTCTGGATTTCGAGCCAGGTACGCCATTTCGCCGGCCCTGCCCAAGCTCAGCCAGCGGACAAAAAACTCCGCATGCGCCGCCTCATCCACCTTGACGATTCGACAGAAGTCGAAACCTAAGCGTCCCGCTTCGGACTTCAACAATGCGGACAAGCTGTGGTCAGACCTCATGGACATCTTTTTGGAACACAGTCAATGAATGCCTTCTCCGTTCACGCCAATCAAACGGCGCGCCAACCCAACTCTTGGCTCAGCATCTCTCCCCCCAGCCGGCCTCCGTCTGACCCCGTCCCGATGCATGCGACCCGGTGCAGGCACAACCGTTAGAGAAGGGGAATCCACCTGCACTATTGAAGTAGGCAGAGTAACCGTTCAGCGAGTCAGACCCATTATAAGGGCAGCCAAAACTGTTTTCAAGAGGTCGACACCACGTGTGCATCCCACAGTGGACGGTGAACTTTCCAATACCTCGGCTAGCAACGGAGCCGTTTCCAGTCCGCCATCAACTCTCTGTCACCAATAGCACCGCCTCTAACAACTGACTACTGCAGTTCCGGGCGGTCGGGCCTATTCGGCCCTCCCTTGTGCGGGGGCTCCGC
>JAPPKT010000035.1 GCA_028819675.1 Caldilineaceae bacterium
GCGACTGGCCCCGCTGCCAGGGCGAAATCCTCCCCCTCGACCACGGACTCGCCACCTGGATGGAATTCTCCCACCGCGCCCTCTCCGGCGTGGCCCTCATCATGGGAGTATGGCTGCTCATCAAGGCCATCCGCCTCCGCCATGACCTGCCCGGCTTCCTGCCCTTCGCCATCGCCTCCGCCGTATTCCTCCTCATCGAAGCTCTCATCGGCGCCGTCACCGTCCTCACGGGCCTCACCGGCGACAACGTATCCGTCGCCCGCGGCCTTCTCGTCTCCTTCCACCTGCTTAACTCCCTGTTCCTCGTCGGCGCCCTGTCGCTCACCACCGTATACGCCTATCCCGGGCACACCTGGCCGCCCGCCTGGACGGGTCAGACCGGGCTCAAGATTCTGTTTGCTGTCGGCATGTTTGGGATGATGTTTCTTATGTTCTCAGGCGGCATCTCGGCCATGGGCAACACCATGTTCCCGCCCGATTCCCTGCAGGAGGGACTGAGAGAGGATTTCAGCGCCGCTTCCCATCCGCTCATTCGCCTGCGCATACTGCATCCGTTCCTCGGAATCGGCGTCGGCGTCTACCTTTGGGTAAGCTACGCCCTGACCGGCTGGTTCAAACCCGCGCCGCAGGCCCGTCGATTCCGCAAAATGCTCCTTCTGGTCTATGTCGTGCAACTGCTCGTGGGGACAGTAAATCTGGCTATGCTCGGTCCGATTCCGCTCCAGATACTCCATCTCGCGCTCGCCGTGGCCGCCTTCGTCCTCTGGTCCGTCGTCGGCTGGCTGACCCTCAGCGCGCCCCGCGCCGGCAGCCTGGCGCCATCCATGCCCTGGCAAACCAAAGAGGTCCAGCCACTGTGATCAACACCGCCACCCGTCTGCCCGCCGCCACCTGGCGCGACTACCTGACCCTGACCAAACCCAAAGTCATCTCCCTCCTCCTCTTCACCGCCGTCTGCCCCATGTTCATCGCCGCCCGCGGCCTGCCCCACTGGCTGCCCCTCCTCGGCGTCCTCGTCGGCGGCTACATGGCCACCGGCGGCGCCGGCGTCTTCAACATGGTGCTCGACCGCGACATAGACGGGCAAATGCGCCGCACCGCCAAACGCCCCCTCGTGACCGGCGTCATCAGCGTGCGCAACGCCATCATATTCGGGCTCCTGCTCAGCGTCGGCTCCTTCCTCATCCTCTGGCTCACTGCCAACCTGCTGACCGCCCTCCTGGCCTGGTTAGGCCTGCTCTACTACGTGATCGTCTACACCGCCTGGCTCAAACGCACCACTTGGCAGAACATCGTCATCGGCGGCGCCGCCGGATCCGTCATGCCCCTCCTGGGTTGGGCCGCCGTCACCAATGGCCTCGACTGGATGGCCGGCCTGCTCTTCGCCCTCATCTTCCTCTGGACGCCCGTACACTTCTGGGCCCTCGCCTTCCTCGTCAAAGACCAGTACCAGGCCGTAGGCATCCCCATGGCCCCCGCCGTCCTCGGCAGCAAACGCACAGTCCAGCAGATGCTCCTCTACGCCGTCCTCACAGCACTAGCCTCCCTCGCACCCTTCGCCCTCAACGAGGCCGGCTGGCTCTACACCGGGGTTGCCGTCCTGCTGAATCTTCTGTTATTTCAAAAAGTGGTCAAGCTCCATCGCCAGGTCAAAGAGGAGCACGAAGTAGCCCGCAAAGACGCCCTCGACCTCTACAAATACTCCATGCTCTACCTGGCCCTCATATTCCTCGTCCTCGTCGCCGACCGAACCCTGGCAACCCTACTCCCCATCTGACAGCATCCCACCCAACGCCCCAACCCAAACTTACGCCTCCAGCATCGACTGAAACACATCCAGAATCCGGCACACGCCGAACGGTGTGGGTATCAGCTCAGAAAGGAAGCCCCTGTTCAATTTAGGCCTTGCGCACTGTCAAATTATAATCTTGGCAAAACAGACTCTCATCTGGAGGGACAATGCGCATCTCTGAACAAGGACAGGTTACCATCCCCAAGCATCTGCGCGACCGTTTCGGTATGACCGCCAATGTCGAGGTCGATATCACACCAACCGAGCAAGGTCTCCTGATTCGAAAACGGCCTGCTGGCAAACATCCCGTGGAGCGCGTCTACGGCATCCTGAACGGAGGAAATACCGAAGACTATCTCGGCGAAGTGCGCGGCAGATGATCACCGCTGTCGATACGAGCGTCGCCCAATACAGTTAGAACCTGTGGACACAAAATAAGAAACGTCCCCCGCAAGAGGGACGTTCGACTAACGTTAATACTGAAGAATTCGCCCGCACACAGTTCTCAATCTTCAGGGGGCGCGAGAGGACTTGGCGAATAAAACCATCCTTTCAGCCCCGCTCAATCCTCCCAAACATACTCCTCCCGCACCGGCTGAAACACATCCAGAATCCTACACCGCGTAATCGCCTGCCCCGAATGCTCAGCCCCGCCCGGAATCACATACACATCCCCCGGACCAAGCACCCGCGTCTCCCCGCCCGTAATCCGGATCTCAAACTGCCCCTCAAACATATTGATCACCTGCTCGTGCGGATGCGAATGTGCCGGCAGCGGCGACCCCTCCGCAACATCCCAGTACACAAACGTCATATTCTCGCTGTGAATAAACTTCC
>JAPPKT010000108.1 GCA_028819675.1 Caldilineaceae bacterium
GGATAGCGCTGGCCGTAGTAGGTGCCCCAGCGCAGAACCTGTTCGTCCGCCCTGGCCGTGTCCGCCGCCAGCGCCGGGCGTTCACGCCATACCGGCGACCACGGCATATACGAGGTCGTTTCAGACATCTGGGCCTCTGCTGCTGGCCCCGCCGGGGCGCCTGCAGGCGGCGCACATGCCGCGCTCACTGCCAGCGCCAAAAGAACGATTAGACCTATCAGAAATTTGGATTTTCGGAATGCCTTCATTTTGACTGTTCTCCTTGACAGTTTCGACTTCGCGCCCGCCAGGGGCACACAATCTGAACTCTGCACAGCAAACGAATGCTCCGTCAACGCCAAGATCTTTTCTCTACGCCACCCCCTCATAGAATTCGGTATCCGCAGCAGCAGCTACGCCTTGAGATTGAGCGCGACGATCGCCCTCATGCTGGCGCCGTCCGGCAACCTGCCGCTCAGACGCAGCCAGTTGCCAAAGTGCGCCACCTTGCCAAACGCAACCTCCTCCTCGCTGAGCGTTAAAGCCGTCCCTTCATCACACCAGCGTATCCCGTCCGCTGAAATCTGGACCTGAAGAGTAACACCTTCGAGGTTGCCTGTGCGCTCCAATATCCGCACGAAGAAGATCGCTTCGCCCGCCCAGCCGCATTCGTAAGGCTCCGTGGCGAAGCTGCCCCGCAATTCCTCACTGCGCTCCACAATGGCTGTATAACTCTCGCGCAGCATCGCTACCACTCCCCCGAAAGAAGAACCGAGTCGACATAGAGGAATGCCCTCTTATCGACGTCGGTTTCAACCCAAAATGCGACATTGAGCATACAGTCCAGGTTGGGCATCGCAGGGATCATCATCGGCCCACTGCCGGTGACATCATGGACGCGATCGTTGCATTGCAGATGCGTAATCTGCCGGCTGGCAAGGTCCAGGTCCATGCGGAGATAATACCAGTTGAATTTAGTGGCGACCTCATTGTAGCACAATATCTGGCCTGAGTCAGGCACGTTTTCCCAGCCTGTCGGCGCCAGGTGAAAGTGGGAAACCGTCTCAGCCCTGCCGCCAATATCATGAAAAGGTTCCCGCTCCCTCTTGAACTGCCAACTGCGCACCGGCTCGCCCTCTAGCGCATTCAGATAGCGCCAGTGCGGCATCCACCGGTACGCCTCATCCTGAAGGTCGAACAGAACACCCACCGCTCGCACGTCGTCCACCGAAAGTTGCAGTTCGCTCGCCTCCGGCTTGAACGTGAAGTACGCCTCCAGCCGCACTGGCCCTCGGTGTCGCCACGTTACCCGCTTGATCGACACACTAATGTCCCCCGCGCGGGCCCGCGTGGCCAGTTTCATCGAATACGTGCCCTGCATCGCCCCATGCGTCCCAGTATCCCAGTGCGTCCCACTGCTCAGCATCGGCGGCCGCATATCCGCGTACTGGGGCAGCATGCTGTCCAAACTGTCCTCGTAGTTCCCGATCAACTCAACCCAGCCCCGTAGCCCGCGGTTGAAGTCGTCATGATAGATAATGCGTGGCAGCGGATCAAACCGGCTCAGCATTGGATCCGCGTTCAGTATCGCTCTTGCTTGGTCTGCCATTGCAATCCTTTCCTTGGTCGTACCGCTATTTGAATCCCAACTCCACCAGCGTGCCCACCATGCCCTGGATACGCTGACTGTCGCTGTACAAAAACGCATCTTCGTACACTCGCGCCGACTGTGTATACTGCATGTTCTTCACGTGTTCCAGGTTTCCCTGGTAGACCCGCTTCAGAAACTCGATGTCCTTCTCTCTTGAAGGCTGCGCACCGAAATTCATCGTAAACATGCGCCGCCCCGTCCTGCCCCCGAACGCGGAATGCCACAGATTCTGGTTAAAGAAGACAACGTCGCCCGGCTCCGATTCGAGCGGAAAGCAAGGAAGGTCGCGACCGGCAGCGCCAAACACCGTCTCGTCCGGACTGTGCCGCTGATGCCTGAGCGGGTCGAGCGCGGCGTGAAGCGGCAGCTGGTGCGATCCGGGGATCACCCGCAGGCACCCCGTTTCCTCTGTCACCGTATCCAGGTAAAGGGCGACCTTGATGCGCCCGTAGTCAAGAACCGAGCCGTCCGGATGCCAGCCGGTGTCGCCAACGTATAAGTTGCCGTCAGAGCGGATCCAGACGAAACCGGGTCCAAGCAGTTGTTCGAGCGGCCCGTAAATGCGATCATCCTCGGCCAGCGCGCTCAGCAGCGGCCTCTTCTCGATAAAGCCCAGCACCGCCTGCCGTTTTTCCCCGTCAAATGGTTTCCCCTGTCGGTCCTCCGTCAGCACCTCGTCGAACGCCTCGCTAATCTTCTCCATCTCGTTCGCGGAGAAGCACTGTCGCCGGATGACGAAGCCGAATGTCTCAAAATGGGCGATCTGTTCCGCAGTTAACATCTGGTGCCACTCCTTCCTGCTGCGCGGCAGCGTTTATTCTCAGTTACTGAATCGGCCGCGGGCAAACTCTTGACCCTAAAGTGGAACCGCGTCATCCGACGGAATCGGATGGCTCCGTCGGTAGGTTATTCTTCACTGCAAATTGAACATGCGAGCGGCGTTTCCACCCAGGATCAGCGCCTTTTCCTCTTCCGAAAGAAACGCACAATGCACGCG
>JAPPKT010000307.1 GCA_028819675.1 Caldilineaceae bacterium
CCTCCACCGGCTCGCCGCCCACCATATAGCGTACCAGGTCAACCGCGTGGCACAGATCGTCCCAGTTCGTCGTCGTGAAACTGAACGCATTCTCGCCCAGCATCCGCTTGTGGAATGTCCCAACCGCCGTCGACACAGGCCCCAGCCGCGCCACCTGACTCATCGCCTCCCGCGTCACCGCCGCATGACGCCGCTGGAAACCCACCGCGCAGATCACGTCGTTCGCCACGGCCGCATCGTGGATCTGCTGCACCTCATCCATGTTCATCCCCGGCGGCTTCTCGATAAAGATGTTCTTGCCCGCGTTCAGACAGTCCAGCGCCGGCTGCAGCAGCCAGCGCTCGTGCATCACACAGTAGACCAGGTCCGGGTCCACCTCGTCCAACATGCGCTTGTGATCGTCGTAGCGGTACTGGAAATCATACGCCACCGCCACCTCGTGCAGCCGCGCCTCGTCCAGCTCGCACGCCGCCACCATCTCCACCTCCGGCAAGCGGTTCACGTTCGGATAATGCGCGCCCTGGCTGCGCGGCCCGGCCCCGATAAAAGCGGTTCGTAACATCAGGAAACTCCTTCCCAGTCGTAGTCAATGAAACCTTCATCCCGTACCATCAGCGCCGACTTGATCATCGCCTGCAGACTGCCGCGCGGACGGAAATTGATCAAACTGCGGCCCTTCGTGTTGTCATGATCGTACTGGTACCGCACCGGCACCCGCACCTCCAGCGGCTCCACACCGCTTTCCTCAGCCAGGATCGCCGCCGCCTCCGGAAAACTGAACGGCGCCGGCGCCCCGCAGTTGAACGACTCGTCCACCGCGCCCGGCTCCTCCACCGCACACACCAGCATATGCGCAATGTCCCGCGCATCGTTCGGCTGGTAAAGCCATGGCCGTCCATCCATATCGCGCACGCTGCACGGCTGGTTCTCGTCCTCCGCCCGCGCCAGCACGTCGTGCCACAGCTCCGTACCGTCGGCCATGTACAGCTCACCCAGCGGCGCGTTCTGTCCCCGCTCCAGCAGCCCCGCCACCGCGCCGACCGTAAAATGGCCGAGAATGGCGTCACCGGAGCGCACGTGGCTCGGCCGCACGATCGAGAAGCGCAGCCCCGTCTCCCGCGCCGCCATCTTCGTGAACTCCTCGCCGATCAGCTTGCCCAGCGAGTACTCCCCCATCGGCCGCTTCGGATGCCGCTCGTCCACCGGATGATACGCGCACGCGATCGTCTCGCCGTTGTTCGGAAAAACGCCCGAAGAGCTCGTATACACCATCCGCTCCAGCCGGTCCGCATGCCTGCCGCACACCCGCGCGATCAGCCGGTCGATCTGCATATTATTGTCGAACTGCGGCCCCACGATGTTCGCCGTGTGGATCACCGCATCCACCCCGGCCACCGCGCCCTCCACAAAGGCCTCGTCCGTCAGATCGCCCGCCGCCAGCTCAATATCCAACCCCTCCAGCCGCTCCAGCGCCGGGTCGTCCGGCAGCACCGTCCCCCGCACCTCGTGATTGCGCTCCAACAACTGCCGCACCAGCCGGCAACCCACCTGCCCGGCAGCCCCTGCGACAAGAATCTTCATAACCCCCCCTCTCTGGTTGCCACTGACACTGCCCTCTGGCGAATGCGTTCAATCACCCAAACCAAAACGCTACCCACTCTCAGGACCTTCAACAAGCTTCCCACTTCCGTCGCGCCGAGCCCAGCCATCTCTCTCCGCGCCGTCTCTGGCCACTAAACCCTAATCCCTGGCCCCTAACCCCTATTTTTCTTCCAACGCCTCATTCAAATACCCAACCACATCCCGGAACGAAATGATCCCCGCCGGCTGGCCGATTTCATCCACCAGCGGCACATGGCGGAAGCCGTGAATCGACATCAGATTCAGCGCCTGCGCGATCGGCAGGTCCGCCTTCAATGTCACCGGGTCCGCCGTCATGTAATCGGCAATCGTCGCCTGCGTCATATCCTCCACTAGCCCCGCCACCCGGTTCAGAACATCCCACTCGGTAAAAATGCCCACCAGCCGGTTCTCTTCATCCGTCACCAGCATACAGCCGATGTTGTGCTGGTTCATCTGCCGCACCGTCCGCGCCAGCGAGCTTCGCCTGCCCACCGAAATAGGCACCTTCGGGTTCAGTTCCGCCAGCGTACTGGTCACCAGTACATCCTTGAACTCCGAAACGACCTCTTCCGGCTTGTCCATCTCATCGATATACTCTTCGTCCAGTCCCGTGATCGGCATCTCGTCGAACTCAGCTGACAGAGGCAAAAACTCCCTCTCCTCCGCCTCTTCCCTCTCCTCCACCGTCCACAGGTCCGCCGCCAGGTAAAGCTGGTTCAGATCGCCCGTCCCCCGCTGCGCCTGCGCCGTCTCCACCTGCCCCATCAGCTCGCCCGCGTAGTCCGGCTTGCGCACGTCGCGGATCACGCCCATCGCCGCCGGGTAATCCGGAAACTCCATGCTCCCCAGAATCGACGCCAGCGGCTTCGACGTCGCGTCATGCACCAGGATCTCATCCAAATCCACCTCGTCCAGCGACACGACCTCCGGCGTAAACCCGTTCAACCGGATCCCCTTGTCCCGGTCCTTCCCGAAGATCATATGCT
>JAPPKT010000355.1 GCA_028819675.1 Caldilineaceae bacterium
TCCACATGCTTTCCAGATAGCGTAGGGTGGCGGTCGAGACCGGCGTGAACTCCCCGTCGGGATAGAGAGAGGCAAAACCCTCTGCCGAGGAGGCGTCGCGCCAGAGCAGATGCTCCAGGTTGTACTCCTGCGCGAGCGTACGTACGAAAGCCCGTCGCGCTGCTTCGGTTTCACTATCATGCTCGACCCGGCCGCCTTCCGGCTCCTGCTCGGGAAGGGCAGGGGGGTTTTCGCCGGCCGCAGCCTGGGCGCTCTCGCGCATATAGGAGGCCAGAACATCAGCGAAAGGGAGGGACGATGCTTCCTGACCGGTAAACAGGGCGGCCAGCCGTTGGAGTCGATTGGGTGTTGTCCAGATAGCGCGCAGGCGCTCTTCCCCTCCCCTGTAGCCGAGCGCGGCAGAGTGGGAGTGTCCGGCAGTCTGGGCGCCGGCATCAGCGTCCTGGCGGCCGCGCATGAAGGCCAGGCAGCGTTCCCACATGTTCTGGCTGAGATGGGGCCGGTACAGGTGGGAGGTGATCGCATCCTCCGGCGGGAGGGGCGGCATGTTCTCGCTGACGGACCAGTCCTGCAATGACAGGCAGGTTTGTTCGAGGGTGTGGTCCATCTGTTTCAGTAGCTGTTCCAGACGATCATGGACGCGGCCCAAGCCCCGCCACACACTGTTCTGCAGCCGGGCGGTCAGTTCGGAACAGGCCAGATTGACCCGTTCGCGCCGCAGCTTCTGCACGCGCTGTGCCCGCCGCCGGTATGAGGTGGTAGCGCCGAGAAACGCGCCGATCATCAACCCGATAAAGGTGGCGGCGTTAGCCTCGTTGCCGATGAAGTCGACGACTGCGTCCAGCGAGGCGCCGGTCATCAACTGGGTAAGTACCGAGGGGTCGTTTTGCACGGTGACGATATCGTCCGCATTGTTCACCAACCCGGTTCCGAACAGGTAGAGCAGGGTCAGTATTACGATACCGCTCAGCAGACCAAGCACGCGCGACAGTGAACCGAACAGAGACGGCTTATCGGCGAGCGTACGCCGATAGCGGTTGCGCCAGTCGCGCAGCTCCAACTGTCGTTCAACACGGTCTGCATTGACAGGCGCAAATGCGACGGCGTCACCTGCTGCCAGAGACGGATAAAGTCGTTCCTGCTCCAGTTCAAACAGCCACTGGTGGAGTTGGCGCCGCGCATGCATAAGGCCGGACGGCTCGGAGCCGATCAGGTAGAGCAGGTGGGCGCGCATCTGCTGCGCGAGGGCCGGCAGAAAGCGGTTGTCGGTGGGGTTGACAGGCAGACCTTCGGCGTCGAGGGCGTCAAGGCCCCAGGCCGTGTCCAGAGCGCCTGTACCGAAATCCCCTTCGGACTGGGCCAGCACACTTTGGAGCTGACGGTCGAAGGCGGCCTGCCAGCGGACCGGATCAAGACCGCGCATCTTGCGCGCCGTAGCTGACGGCAGCACATAACCCGGATGGACTGCAAGATCCTGGATCGATTCTGGATTCAACACACGGAAGAGATCGGGCATCTGCTCAATGAGCCGGTTCAGTACCTGGTGCGAGGTTGCGCCCAAATGCTGCAGGGAGGCCAGTGGTTCGAGGCGGTCGACAGAACCGGGGCCAGGTGTGCCGGGGACGGGAGCATCGAGTACGCTCGCGGGCTGGAGCAGGACCTGCTCACGGACGAGCCGCTTTCCTTCATGCTGTTGCGCGGCGCGGAAGATATAGTCCAGCGGCACATGATCGGCTGCGGCGCCGAGCAGGCTGTAGGGGCGATCACCGGCGTTGCGCAGATCGATACCGACCTGTTCGTCAATGTAGGCGGCCCCGTCGGCGGCGATTAGGGCCTGCAGGGTGTTGCCAACGAGTACGGAGAGCTCGTAGCTGTTGCGTGCGAGGCCCTGATTGCTTTTTTCCCGATCAACGAGGTAGATGCGGTCAAAAAGCGGTCGTCCCAGCCACTCCTCAGGGATATTGCCCCGTGCTTTGGAACCTTTCCAGATGGAAGAGATGACCTGTTTGAGGTTGGCGCGGCGCAGGCCGGAGAAGGCTTCCAATTCGGCCAGGGTCGCGTAGCAGGAGGCGTCTTCGACAATGCGACTGTTGTCGGTGGCGTAGCTGCCGGCGGCGAAGATACCGACGACCTGGGCGATGTGACGCTGGCCCAGATAGTTGAGCTGGTGCGCGATCGCCGGCCAGACCAGCGCCGACGTCAACGGTTCATAGAGGGGTGCAATCACGTACAGGGTCGTCTGTACGAAGGGATCGCCTGGAACAAGGGTGTCGGCGCGGATGGGATCAATGATATTTGATGCGACGAGATGGGCGATGCTGCCGCCGTCCCTGAGCGCAGCGCGAAATGCGTGCCGCCGTGTTGGCGGATCAGAAGGGGCTGTGGGGGATGCAGGGGGGATATTTGCTCCGCCGGGAAGGCCGCTGTCGCCAGCGTCCTTGTTTGTTCGCCGGAAGGGCCATGGGATACCCCTGCGAGAAGACTTGGCGGCAGCGGGCGAATACGGGGTAGATTGTGTGTCCTGCCATTGGAGCGGGTGCAGCGCGTCTCCGGCCGCCGCCAGCAACAGGCTGGCCCGGCGCTGGCTCGTCGCCCCCCGCCAGTGGT
>JAPPKT010000275.1 GCA_028819675.1 Caldilineaceae bacterium
CCAGTCACCAATGTTGGCACACGGTCGACGAGGCATGTTGTAGGATCGGGGGCGTTGGGGGGGGGGGCCCCCCCCACAAGGGAGGGCCGAATAGGCCCAACCGCCCAGAAATGCAGTGTTCAGAAGAGAGTGGCCAGAAGAGAGTGGCCAGTGGTTAGTGGTCTGCGGCGTCGAGGCAGATCTGTGACCTTTCACTGTCCTTAAACGGTCGCCATGGTCCGGGCCGCGTATCGACCGTGGCCGGGTAGACATTTTTTGCTTGTTCCAGGGATAACTTGTACTCTTTTAATCACCTTTTGTTTGGCCTGGTATGGCCTGTTCGTTGAGAAAACTTCATCAGAAGGTAACAGGATGTTTACAATCGGAGGTTACATTGGTAAGGGCAGGTGCGAGCACCTTACAATCGGAAAGGACTAAGGAGTCAAGTATGAAGAATGCAGAAACATATCAGCCCGTAGGATCGACGCGCACGAAGGGACGGCGGAGGACTACCGGGCGGGGACCAAGAAAACTGAAGCTTTTGGTGGCGCTCCTGGCGCTGATTGCACTGCTTGCCAGTGCGTGTGAAGGGATGGAACCTCCGCCGGCCAGTTCTGCGGAGACGACGGAGTCGGGTGCTGGGCAGGCTGCGGCTGCGGCCGAGGAAAGCGATCAGGCGCAGGCGTTTCTGGACCTGGACAGCGAGACGCTGGACTTGAACGCGCCGATCGCGCTGGACCCGAGCATACGAAAGGCGCAGTTGGACAACGGCCTGACGTATTACATCCGGCACAATACCGAACCGGCCAACCGGGCCACTCTGATGCTGGTGATCAACGCGGGCTCCATCCAGGAGGACGAGGACCAGCTGGGGCTGGCCCACTTTCTTGAGCATATGATGTTCAACGGGACCGAGCGTTTCCCCAAACAGGCGCTGATTGACTATTTTGAAACCGTTGGCATGTCGTTCGGGCCGGACGTGAACGCATATACCTCGTTTGATGAAACAGTCTATTTCCTGGAATTCCCGACCGACGACGAGGAGATAATCAGTACGACCTTCTCGGTGGCGGAGGATTGGGCCAGCCGGGCGACGATCTCGGAAGAAGAGGTAGAAAGCGAACGCGGCGTTATCCTGGAAGAGGAACGGTTACGGGACCAGAATGCAAGCGGCAGGTTAAACAAGCAGTTGTTCCCACTCTTGCTGGGAGAATCGCGCTATACTGACCGGATGCCGATCGGCGACATGGAGATCGTGCAGAACACGCCGGCTGAGACATTGCGGCGGTTTTACAGGGACTGGTACCGGCCGGATCTGATGGCGGTCATTGTCGTGGGCGACATCGATGTGGACAGTATCGAAGCGAAGATCACCGCGCATTTCGGTGGACTGACAGCGTCGGAGTCGGTCAGGCCCAGAGTGTCCTACTCCCTACCTGACTATGAAGACACAGGTTATCTGATTCTCACCGATCCTGAGTTCCCCGTAACAATAGCACAGATCATCTACAGGCAGGCGTCACCGGACCTGAGTACGGCCGGGGTCTTTCGTGACCGCCTGATCGGCAATCTGTTCTACAAGATGCTGAATTTCCGGCTCGACGACCTCACCAGGGAGGCGGACTCACCGTTCCTTGGGGCATTCGTCAGCGAGGGGCAGCTGGTTCGGGGGAACAACTACCAGGTGGTGGGGGTACAGGTGCGCCAGGGGGAGGCCCTCTCCAGCCTGGACGCCGCCCTGACCGAGGTTGAGCGTGTGCGGCGTCACGGCTTCACAGCTGCCGAAGTGGAGCGAGCAAAGTCGGAAATCCTGAATACCTACGAGCGGCTCTACAACGATCGCGAGAATCTGCGCAATCACTCACTAGCCAGCGAATACAGCCGCAACTACCTCGAAAACGAAACCGTTCCCGGCATCGTGGTGGAGTTCAAATTGGTTGACCGACTGCTGCAAGGGATCAGCCGCGACGATGTCAATCAGAGGGCTGAGCTTTACGTAGGAGGAAGCAACCGGTCTGTTTTTGTAGTCGGGCCGGAGCGCGATGCGGACAGTTTGCCTAGTGAGGCGGAACTGGCTGCAGTTATCTCAGACGTTGGGACGAAGGAGGTAGAGCCCTACAAGGACATCGAAGCGGTTACGGCACTGTTGACAGAGATACCGGAGCCAGCGGGGATCCTCTCCCGTCAGACGGACGAGAAGTACAACATCACGGACCTGACGCTGGCCAACGGCGCCAGGGTGGTGCTGAAACCGACCACCTTCAAGGAGGAGGAGATCCTCTTCAGCGCGACGAGCCCCGGCGGCTCCTCGCTGGTCAGCGATGAGGACTATCCTGAAGCGGACTTCATCGACAGCATAGTCAGCCAGAGCGCGGTCGGCGATGTGAGCTACGCGGCGCTTCAACGGCTACTGGCCGACAAGTCGGTGACGGTATCTCCGTACATCGGCGAGCTGGACGAAGGATTTCACGGCTATTCCGGCCAGGAATACATCGAGACCCTGTTTCAACTCATCTACCTGTACGGCACGCAGCCGAATGCAGATGACGACGCCTTTGCAACGCTTAAGGACCAGTACACTGAGTCGCTGCGCAATCGAGAACTGGATCCGCGTAGTGCGCTGACAGACGCCTTCATTGAGGCTCGGTACGGCGACTCTGTCCGGCGCAACGTTCCCACGTTGGAGATCATCGATACGCTCGATCTGGAGCGTGCGTTCGCCATCTATCAGGAGAGATTCGCCGACTTCAGCGACTTCACTTTCGTGTTTGTGGGCAATTTCGAACTTGAGCAGATGGTCGATTGGTCGCAACGGTACCTGGGCAACCTGCCTTCACTGGGTCGCTCTGAGACCTGGCAGGACGTGGCACCAGACCCGCCCATGGGAATCGTGGAGGTTCCGGTCTACCGTGGTCAGGACGAGCAGAGCCTGACGACCATCCTGTTTACAGGGCCAAGTGAAGACACGCTGGATATCCGTCTTCATCTGCGCATGCTGGAGACAATCGTCGACATTCTTATGCGAGAAGAGTTGCGTGAGGCGCTGGGTGGCGTTTATGCCTATGGGGCATCCGCTTCTCTGGAACCAGAGCCGGACAGTCTGTATGAGATATCCATGTACTTTGGGAGTGATCCCGCCCGCGTGCAGGAGCTGGTGGATGCTCTATTCGGACTAATCTCCGACGTACAGGGGAACGGGCCGAGAGAAGACCTGATGGAGAAGGCCAGAGCACAGATCGTACGCCAGCGTGAGGAACAGCTGGAGCAGAACAACTACTGGTTGCGAATCCTGGAGTATTGGTCTACGGAGGATGGGGTGGACCTGGCAAACTTTGTCGATCTGGAGGTTGTGAAGAACCGGACCGACGCGGTGGCGCCGGAAGCGGTCCAGGCCGCGGCGGTATCATTCCTGCCGTTGGACCGGTATATTCTGGTGTCGCTCTATCCGGAAGACTTTGGGGAATGACGTTTGCCGAAAGGCCAGTAAAGAGCGGGCAGTAGACAGTCAACTGCCCGCTTTTTCGTATCAGGGCGGAACGCGGCTTTAGTGACCGTAGAAATGTTCGGTAGGATCGATAACGGAGTCCTGCCAGTCCAGGTATCGGGCGGCCTCCTCCAGGTTTTCTGCCTTACCGTCATCGACCAGTTGCTGAAGGGTGTCAAGCTGCGTTTCGGTCAGCACGCCTGCTTGTAGGGCGAGCAACCAGCTGCTGAACTCCTCTTTTTCGTCAATGCGTGCCATTGATGGTTCACCTCACTGTTCAGGGCAGGCGCCGCGTCATTGAGTAAACTCGACATCGCTGCCATCTTCAAAATAGAGTTGCAGGTGGAGGGCATTGAGCCTGAAGTGGCTCATGCTGAGGCAGGCGCGATCGGCCTGCGTGCGCTCCGCCGAGGCCTTCACCCAGCGGTTTTCCCGACCTTTGTGTTCGAACTGCAAGTAGCTTCCGTCCCTAAAGAATAGAACAGCCTGGTTGAATTCGGAGTTGGCTACGTAGCGGACAGCGTGTGAGGCCGCGCTCTGTGCCTGGGAGAACGAATTCAGTTCAATCTGAAAGGAATCATCTTCGGGGGGTGGTCGCTGATTCATGCGGCAGCCCTTGCACCTACCAGTAGAACGATGATCGGTGATGGAATCCCGGCGCCCCAAAACCCTTTTCAATGTAGCATTGGGAAAGACTATACAGCAGCGACCGCGATCACGCAAGGAATTCCTGTTGAATCGACATTGCAGCCACATGTCTAACTGCAGGGCCAGTCGGCCGACGATGGTCGCTTCACTAACTGTTGTTGCTGGATAAACTTTCTCCCGCTCGGAGGCAGTTGCTCTGGCGGGCTGGAAGGAGGAGGATTGTCAGAGGCTTGCAGATTGGGAGAGAGTAGGAGCTTTATTTTGGGAATTATATACTTGACTAGCCGATAACGTGAATCCACTCTGGGCCGTAGCCTACGGACTCCAGAATCACGTCCGGCTCTACGATGGCAACGTTGGGGATGATCTTGAACTTGCGGGCACTGGCGGGGATATCGCGGATGATGGTGAACTGCGAGCCGTGCGGTTGCCATGTGAAGCGGTGCAGGCCGGTTGCGATCTCATACCCTTCGAGGTTGTTGTTTCTGTTCAACCGCCACTGGTAGTTGTCGGGCACGAACCGCCCCGACTCCTCCTCAAACAGCACAAACTCCCGTGTCTCGATATTGCGTACCAGCACGCCCACGCGCAAGTCTTCGTACTCGCCTAGTGATTCATTGACACGGGCATTCCAGATCGCCAGGACTGCCCGGCCCGTTGCGGCCAGGTCAGCCCTGGGGTCGGATATGCCCATTGAGTAGTCAGGAGAGTTGCGCCCAGAGATCAGGCGCACGCGTGAAGTGTTGAACGGACGCTTGGCGTGTACCGTCTTCATCGACCACGCGCAATCGTCCCACATCACATCTGCTACGCCGATTGGCCGGGGGATGTGCTCGCCCTGAATGCAGTAGGCGAACATTGTAGCGAAGTCGTCCCCGATGATGTCCCCGAATCCTACAGCGAGGCGGTGAACGATCTGCTTGCCCAACTCGTACAGCAGTTGGTCAGGCAGTTGCCCAAGCGGGTGCGGGCCTCGTCTTCGCGCTTTGCCTCCCCGCAGTCTCGGTTCGCTCAATGATCTGTACCACTTTTTCGATTACCGCTTGCACCATTGGCACCGGAACGGCATTGCCAGCCTGCTTGCGGGTTTGGCGGTCATTACAGACGATTTGGAATGAGTCAGGGAAGCCCTGCAATCGGAGCAGTTCACGCGGCGTCAAATGCCGCTTGCCATCGACCAGCAGGTAGTTGTGCGACGCGTTGGCACGCAAGGCACAAGACCACGGATGGCTGGAGATGTTGCCCCCCTTGTTCTCATGCCAGATGGACGGTGATACGCTGGCTGTGTGCGCCTTTGCCCGCTTGCGCTGGATATAGAGCGAAGCGTTGTACTTCGGATCGGGTTCGGGTTCGAGCAGTTCGGCCAGAGGGCGCATGGGCGTATTGACTTCCGGCCACGGAAATGAATCAAACTGGTATTGCGTCCCGACGATGATTGCGCGCTCCCGTTTCTGTGGAAGGCCGAAGTCAATAGCGTTCAGCACTTTGGCGTCCACGGCGTAGCCGATAGCCTCCATATCGTCCACTATGCGTTGCAGGATGCGCCCCTTGTCCATCGTGGCCAGTTGCTTCACGTTCTCAAGGACAACACCGCTGGGACGCTTGACGCGCATGACGCGCAGTGCCTCAAAGAACAACTCCCCCCTGGGATCGCTGAACCCCCGCTTCTGGCCGATGATGGAGAACGGCTGGCAGGGGAACCCTGCAAAGAGCAGGTCATGCGCCGGTATGTCCTGCATACGGACAGACATGATGTTGCCTGCTGGCTCCAGCCCGAAGTTGGCGATGTAGGCCCGCCTCGCTTCGGCGTCAATGTCGCACGCAAACACAACGTCCAGGCCCAGGTTGGTTGCCGCCAAGTGAAAGCCGCCGATTCCTGAGAACAGGTCGGCACAGCGTAGCGGCCCTGCGCGGTCTTCCGGTTGCGGTGATAGCAGGCCCATCACCGCGTCTTCAAATGTCGAGCCCATTTGTCAGTCTCCCTAAGCGATGAGTTCTTGGTAGGACAGGCGGCAACCGATCATCCCGTCAATCGTCTTGCCGATGGAGTGCAGTGTGTTGTCCTTGCCGTCATTCTGTCGGAACGCGAATTCGTTGGCGTAGCGATGCAGGTGCTTGAAGGACATATGGTGATGGGTTCCCACGTAGCCGCGTTTGAGCAAGGCCCAGAAACTCTCAATCCCGTTAGTGTGAATCTGGCCCCGCACGTACTCCCCTACACTGTGGGCCACGCTTGCATGTTCGTAGCCCTTCATTCCGATGTAGCCGGGGTGCTGATCTGAATAGATCGTAGAGCCGCGCTTCACGTTCTCTACAATCGCGGTCTGAAGGTGCGATTTGTCGGTTGCCGCGATGGGGAAGGCCCGAACCTTGCCCGTGCGCTCTCTCAGGCCGATAACCGGCTGCTTGCCTACAGTCCCGCGGCCCTGATGTTGCCGCTTGGACTCGTGCTTGTTCTTTTCCTTCCCGCCAAAGTAGGATTCGTCTACCTCTACCTCGCCTGAAAGCAGGCCACCGCGGTGCTGCATGGCCTTGCGGATTCGATGCTCAAGGAACCAAGCCGTCTTCTGCGTTACGCCCAACTCCCTGGCCATCTGGAGGCTGGAGACGCCCTTGCGGGCGGTGAGCAGCATGTAGGTCGCCAGCATCCACTTGTGCAAGGGTAGGCGGCTCTCAGCCATCACCGTGCCCGTGCGGACGCTGAAATGCTTACGGCATTCGCGGCAACGGTGGGCCATTGGCTTTTGGCTGGGAACGCGGCGGGTGTCTTCCGATCCGCAGTGGGGGCACCAGATTCCGTCGTCGTCTCCCCATCGCTTCTTTTCAAAGAAGGCAACGGCGGCTGCTTCATCTGGAAACTTCTGGTAGAATTCGTAGAGGCTTAGGCTATCGTTCACTTGACTGTCTCCTTGATTGTGTCTATAGTATAGCACAGATCGCTTGGCTAGTCAAGTATATAATTCCCTTTATTTTTCCGTGATCGTCGGGCGGGCAGCGCACAGCGTCGGATTTTCTTGAAGGAGGCGTGTGTGCTACGATTGCAACATTGCCGAAGGTGCGGTCCAGATTTCGGAAATGGAGTCGTGCAATGAAAAAACTGCTAAAGTTTCTGTTCTTTGTTGGATTTGCCGCCGGGATTGTGTATGTGTTGAAGCAGGCTTTAGGGGGCGCACAGCCGGAAGGGACGGGCAGCGGCGTACTACCTGAAACGCCGGTGACGCCGTTGGAAGATATGCCATTGGGGGGCGATGTAAGTCCGCAACTCCTGGACATCCTCGTGGACCCTGAGGACAAAGGGTCGCTGCAGCTGATGGACGACAGCAAGTTTCTGCTCAACCCCCGCAACGGTTATCGTTATCCGATTCGCAATGGGATTCCGGTGATGCTCATTGAAGAGGGGAAAAAGTACCAGGATGAAAGCCTGATTCAGAACGGTCAGGAACAGACGGAGGCTTCGTCGGCCTGAGGTTGTTCCAACTTGCCGGGGACAGAAGACCGGCGCGCAGTAGGGAGAGGTGGAAGCCGTTTCACCCAGGGTGTAAGGTCGTTCCCTATGGGAGTGCGGTACAAATAGCATAGGAGCCTGGCGGCAGTTGGTGCGCCAGGCTTTCTTGACTCTCTGGAGTTGTGTTGGTTCTGAAGAACTCAGGTCAGGCGAGGGACATCGAGGGGCTACCGTCCGGCTGGCGCCCTGACGGGTCCGTAGGGAGTTCGATGGCAAAGACGGCGCCGTCGCGGTTCTCTACGTTCACAGTGCCTCCGTGCGCTTCGACAGCGCTCTTGACGATGGCAAGGCCCAATCCCACTCCTGGAAGCTGTTCGCTTATTTCGCCGCGATAGAATCGCTCGAAGATTTGTTCCTGGTCAGCCGGCTGGATTCCCGGCCCGTTGTCAGATACTGTCAGAAGCGTAGCATGGGCATCCGCGGTTGCTGCAAGTTCTACGAATCCCCCTGGCTGGGTAAACTTCAGTGCGTTGTCCAGGAGATTGGCCAGAGCCATCCCCAAGCTTGTTCTGTCACACCAGATCGAGTCAAGGCCGTCGGGCACAGACAGGCGCAATTCGATCTGCTTGGCCTCCGCAGTCGACCGGAACGGGGAAAGGGCTTCTTCCAGCAGGTCTGAAAGGTCATGTTTGGCGATGTCGAGTGCGGCGACACCGCCTTCCAGGCGGGAAAGGTCGAGCAGATGACCTGTCATCCACTGCAGTCGTTCCAATTGTCGCTGGCTTTCGCCCAGGAACTCGGAACGCGTTTCAGGTTCTCCCCCGGCCTGGCCCTGGAGGATCTCGATGAACTGGCGCAGCGCGGTTAGCGGAGTACGCAGTTCGTGTGAAGCGTCTGCGATGAAACGGCGCAGAGCGTCTCGTTCGGCGGCAAGGTCGGCAAAGGTTGCTTGAAGCCGTGCTGCCATGCGGTTGAAGCGGCGGGAGAGATCGCCGATTTCACCGACCGTTTCGGGGGCCCGAACAGCAAGGTCTCCCTCTTCCATCTGCTGCGTTGCGCTTTCGAGGGCCATCAAGGGGGCAGTCAGCGTCCGGCTCATCAGGAATCCGAGCAGGACGGCCACCAAGACCGCGCCCAGCCCTGCCACCATCAGCGCGCGACGGATGGCGAGAAGGGGCTCGGCGAAAAAGGTGAATCTGTTGGTCATCTGGACGTAACCGATTACCTGATCGTCGTGTTGGACAGGGACGGTAACTTGAGGCCCTACTGCAGGCGGGGGCGCGGCCCCGGGGGCGTACCCGAAAACGATGCGCCAGATTCGCGGCGTCGAAAGAACATCGAGCGTCACGGGGCGATTTTGCGTTGTGTCCCCGTCATCAGATGAAGCATCCCCTGGATCGACGATGACCAGCCTGTCCCCCAGGAATCCAGGACGTCTTTCGAGCGACAAGGCGGCTGTCTCCTCATTCTGTGTGCCCCCTTCGTCAAGGTCCATGGCGAACATTCCACGCGGGTGCCCGGAGCCTGAAATCACGATGACCGGGCTGATCATCCCCTTTTGCCAGTTCTCTCTGTCGTTGCGGGAGAGATCGCTAAGTAAGCTCAGTACGGCAGGCCTCGAGTCCAGAGGCGCCAGGCGCATTTGTGAATGGGCAAGCGCCCGATGGTCTCTGTCGAGAATCGTAAGTTCGGTATTGGTGAGGAAGCCGGAAGTTATTGCCAGTTGTTGAAGGCGAAGGCCCTGGTTCGAGCGGACCAGGAGCGGGTTAGCCATACGTGCTACGGCCTCGGCGTTGAGGACGAGCGTCTCATGTTCGCGGGCGGCCATGTACCGCGTCAGAAGACTGAGGGCCACGACTCCTATCAGCAGTGTCGTGAGGAGAGTCAGGGCAGCGTAGCTAATGATCAGACGCCAGCGAATCGAGTACAGCATTTGCGCCCCTTTAACTCCCAAGAGGACGCGTAAGGAAGAGTCCGCGCATCCTCGGTTGGGGAGCTCCGGCTAAAGGATGCCGCTCTGCGGTCTGGCATACGACCGCAGAGCGGAGCGAGTATTGACTGTGCCAGCGTCTGAGGCGGGCGTTCTCCATCGTGCCTGCCCGCCTCTGGAGACGCTGGTCTTCACCAAGTAGGAAGGGTTTAGGAACTGCTCTGCGACTCCTGGGCGTTCTTCTGCTCCTCGTGGTCCTGATTGTGCAGTTCCTTCATCTGCATGCGGAGGCGCTCAAGCGGCATGATGGACACACCCAGAAAGGCCTTTTCCTCGTCGTCGGGGTGCGCGCCAAGTGTAACCATTATTGCCATGGTTTCGCCGTCGCGTGTCACCGTGATCGCCACTTCATCACCGGGGCTGTGTGTCGCCAGGGCCTCTACCAGATCCTCAAGGCTTGAGATTTCGGTGTCGCCAAAGGCGGTGATTGCATCGCCTAGCTGCAGTTCTGCGATGGACGCCGGTCCCTGGTCCTTAACGGCCATTACCAAGGCACCATCCGGCAGTTCCATGAAGGAAAAGCGGTTGCCGAAAGGCATCGCGAAGCCGAAACGGTTGCCCTGATGCGGGCGGCGATCGAGGTCGGATCGATTGGCATTGATGCGGAAGCGTTCAGCCGGTACGATGCGTAAACCGATGAATGGCTTAGTTTCGTCATCGGGGTGGGCGCCGAGGGTAACGCTCAACTCCATTGTCTCGCCATCCCTATCTACCGTCAGTGCGACAACGTCTCCGGGATTGTAGGCGGCAGCGGCTTCAGCCAGGTCTCTCATTCCGGTGATTTCGGTTTCGTCGACTGAGGTGATCAGGTCGCCGGCCATCAAGCCGGCAGGTGCGGCCGGGCCTTCTTCCAAGACCTCCATGACGATGGCACCTTCGCTGGCGCCTTCGTGGAATCGTTGCATCCCTCTGAACCGCTCGATGGCGGGTAGGCGTCCTTGTCCGCGCATCGCAGGGAACCGCCCGCGCTGGGCCGTCATGCCGTGGAGCCGGGGAACGTCAGGCGCCACGCCGAGCAGCGGATAGCCGTCCCGGTCCGCCAAGGTGACCGTCAGCGTCAGCTCCTCTTCGCCGCGTTTTACGGTCAGTTCGAGAGTATCGCCAGGGTCGCGCATGAGTATCACGTGCTGCAACTCGGCGGCGGTATTTACCATGTCACCATCGATCGCCAGCAAGATATCGCCGCGGGCAAGGCCGGCTTCGGAGGCTGGTGTCTCCTCGGCGACGGCCACGATCAGGACGCCTGGTTCCGGCTTGATTCGTTCCGACAGCGATGCAGCCGAAGCAGTTCCTCCCAAAGCCAGTGACGCGAGGAGGACCAAAGAAATCACGGCCCAAAGCTTTCGTTTGGCTGCGTCTGACGCCGGCCTTTTGCTGATTGTTTGTCTGAGGTTTCTCATCTCTTTCTCCTTGTAGCTGTACTACACATTGCGGTTTTTCCACTGCCTACGGTTTCAGTGTAGCGCCCCAAATTGAAAGGCAGGTTGCTTTTGCATTAAGGTTTCGCAATAAAGGAGAAGAGTTTCGGACAGGAAATTAAGGAGGTCGCATCGATTTCAGCGGTCGGAAGGTCAGGCAGCGTTATCCCAGAGTTGCCGTATGCAGCGTCTTTAGCCTAGCCGCCGGTAAATTCTACATATGAAAGCAGAGGACTACATCTTCTTACCCTGAAATTTGTAACCGAAGCCGCGCACCGTCACTAGTCTTGCAGGATTGGCCGCGTCGCGTTCGATCTTCTGACGCAGATGCCTGATATGTACGTCAACTGTTCGGTCGCTGTTGACATCGCCTTCGTAGCCCCACACGGCCTCGACAAGGCCACTACGGCTGACCGGAACATTGGGCCGGGCGGCAAGGTGGTGAAGCAGTCGAAACTCGGTCGGCGTCAGCTCGACGACTTCTCCTTCCAGCCGCACTTCCAGATGCGTCAGGTCGATTTCAAGGCCCTCGAAACGCTGGACCTGGCTATCGGCCTGTGCAGCCAACTCACCATAGGCGCGGCGCAAGAGTGCCCGAATGCGGGAAACCAGTTCGCGCAGACCGTAGGGCTTTACCATGTAATCGTCGGCCCCCAGCTCCAGGCCGAGCACTTTGTCTAGTTCCTCATCTTTGGCAGTCAACATCAGGATGGGCTGGCGGTGATTCTGGGAACGCAGCGCGCGACATACGTCATAGCCGCTCATATCGGGTAGACGCAGGTCCAGAGTTATAAGGTCGGGTTGTTCCCTACTGGTCATTTCGAGTGCCTTCGCCCCGGTATCGGCGCGAAAGACTTCGAAGCCTTCCTGCTTCAGCGCGTACTCCAATCCCCTGGCAACAGCTGGTTCGTCCTCAACAATCAGTACACGTTCCCGGTTCATCGTCCGATCTCCTGCGATAGGGGTCGTTTTGGCGCCTTGGGTCGATGGAGGCTGCATGAATCCGTACGTCTCGCGTCCCAGATTTTTTGGAGCCAATCCGCAGCCAGTGTACAATAGGTGGTTGTAGTATACCTATCAAATGGAGGCTTTGCTACGGGGGAAGTAGGCGGATCGCGCCCTAGGCGTCAGAAGAGGTTCACAGCCGGGTAGGATGGCAATACTGACCTCTCGATTCTGTCTTATGCAGGAGAGCAGGCCGGATCAGCCTGAGAATTCGCTGGAAACGGGAAGGAAAACTATACGATGGCTCGCATGAAAGTATTGCTAACCGAAGATATTCCAAGTTTGGGCCTTGCCGGCGAAGTCCATACTGTGGCGAGAGGCTATGCCCGCAATTATCTGCTGCCGCGCAGAGAGGCGATTCTGGCGACCAAGGGCGCTCTGAAGCAGGCGGAGGACATACGCCAGGCGGCTATACGAAAGCGAGCGCAGGAACGATCGAACGCCGATGCCCAAGCAGAAGTTCTCAGCGGCCAGCAATTGCTCTTTAACGTGAGGGCAGGAGAGAACGACCGGCTGTACGGTTCGATAACCACATCGGATATCGCAACCAGGTTAGAGGAAACGGTCGAATTCGAAGTGGACCGAAGGCGAATCGCCTTGAACCAGCCAATTCGTGAGTTGGGCCTGTACGACGTGACTATTCGGCTGATGGCTGAAGTAGATGCAACGTTTGCTGTTGCGGTCGTGCGGGAGGGTGAGAGTTGGGCGGATGCAGATCAGCGGGAACAGGACCGTGAGGAAGCGGCGCGAGCGGAAGCCGAGGCAGAAGCCGTGGCTGAGTTGGTGGATGATGAATCCGCTGCCGACGCGGAGGAGGACACGGCAACAGGCTGATTAAAGGGGACGCTTGTACTGAAAACACTATAGAATATCTGGCGGACAGGGTGCAGACCCTGCCCGCTTCTGTTTGTCCGGGCTGGGCGAATGAGCACTGTAGATGATGCAGGACTCTGTCTGTACATTACCGCCCAGAACGGCCATTCATGTCCTAAGAAGAGACCCGAAACAGGGCCTTTTCGACAGATTTTTTCCATTTTCTCACTACTGCCCGGCCCCAAGAGGGGCTGGGTGCGGGTCCGGCTTCAGGCGCTTTTCGCTGGCCAATTTCGGGCAAATCAGGTATACTTAATGGTGGCGAAAGTCCAGCCTGAAAGTGTCCAGGGCGCATAGCATTTTCCCAATTGGAGAGGCTCCCAGCAGGTCACAGAGGGCCATTTGGCGGGGACTGATTTCGACCCCAACTCAGGGTCAGGGCCTCCGAAATTGACGATGGCGGAGGCCATGACACAGAACGATACAGTGGCGGGAGAAGGTGAATGAGCGAGCCAAACGGCATAAGCGACGCGGCCCCCGGTGAGAATGGAATGGGCGGTCTACCGAACGATCCGACCTCCCAAAACGGGGCCAACGGCAACGGCATGTTTGCCCAGAGCGTCGAGGAAGTCTCCATCGAAGATGAGATGCGCACCGCTTTTCTCGACTATGCGGTCAGCGTTATCGTAGCGAGAGCTTTGCCTGACGCACGCGACGGGCTGAAGCCGGTCCACCGCCGCATCCTGTATGCCATGCACGATATGGGGCTGCGAGCGAATTCATCCTACAAGAAGTCGGCCCGCATCGTCGGAGAGGTGTTGGGCAAGTATCACCCCCACAATGACCAAGCGGTCTACGATGCGCTGGCGCGCATGGCGCAGGAGTTCAGCCTACGCTACCCACTAGTAAACGGGCAGGGGAATTTCGGCTCGATCGACGGCGACAGCCCGGCAGCGATGCGTTACACGGAGGCGAAGCTGGCGCAGTTGACCGAGATGCTGCTCCAGGACATCGAAATGGATACGGTCGATTGGGGACCGAATTTCGATGACAGCCTGGAAGAGCCGCTGGTACTGCCTGGGAAGCTGCCCAACATGCTGGTCAACGGCTCAAGCGGCATCGCCGTGGGTATGGCCACAAACATCCCTCCTCATAACCTGAGTGAAATCTGCGACGCGGTGGCCCATGTCATCGACAACTGGGAGCGGCGCGAGCAGATCGGTCTTGAAGAGCTGATGGAGCTGGTGAAAGGACCGGACTTCCCGACCGGGGGCGAGATACTAGGGACGGAAGGGATCCGGCATGCATTCGCCACGGGTCGCGGCCGCATACTTGTGCGCGCTAGGACGCAGATTGAGGAGACGGACAGCGGCCGATTCCGCATCATCGTGACGGAGATCCCGTATCAGGTCAACAAGACGACATTGCTGGAGCGGATCGCCGAGCTGGCCCGGTCAGGTCGACTGGACAGCATCAGCGACCTGCGAGATGAGAGCGACCGGAGCGGGATGCGCATCGTTGTCGAGCTGAAGCGCGGTGCGTCGCCCAGAAAGGAACAGAACCGTCTCTTCAAGTTTACCCCACTACAGTCAACATTCAGTGTCAATGCCCTTTCGCTGCTGAACGGCAGGCCAGTGACGTTGGGCTTACGGCGGGCCCTTCTGATTTACATTGATCACCGGTTTGAGGTGATCACGCGACGCACCGAGTTTGACCTGTCCAAGCAGCGCGAGCGGGCGCATGTCCTGGAAGGATTGCGCATCGCGCTGCAGTTCCTAGACGAGGTCATTGCCACGATTCGCAATGCCGCCAGCGCGGAGGAGGCACGAACGCAGCTGGTGGAAAGGTTCAGTCTGAGTCTGGTTCAGGCGCAGGCGATACTAGACCTGCAGCTGAGACGCCTGGCGGCGTTGGAGCGGCAAAGGATAGAAGATGAGTACCAGGAGGTGATGGAGCGCATCGCCTATCTGGAAGACCTGCTGGCCAATCCGGCGAAGATTCGGGGCCTGATTCGTGGCGACATCGTCGAGATGAAGGAGAAATATGGCGATGAACGGCGCACGGGAATATTACACTTCGCCAGCGGCGACTTCAGCGATGAGGACCTGATACCGCAGGAAAACGTCTTGATCAGTTTCAGCGCCAATTCTTACATCAAGAGAATGGAGGCCGACAGCTTCCGGGCGCAAGGCCGCGGTGGACGCGGGGTAAGGGGGATGAGTACACGAGGCCAGGACGAAGTCATGGACCTGCGCTTTGCGCGTACTCTGGACCACATTCTATTTTTTACGAATAAGGGAAGGGTCTACAGCAGCCGCGTTTACGAGTTGCCGGAGGGCAGCCGCACCTCCAAAGGGGCTCATATCGCCAACATTCTTACGCTTCAGCCTGACGAACAGGTCACGACGATGTTGACGCTGGGCGATTTTGAACAGGCCTCTTATATAACGCTTCTGACACGCAAGGCCCGCATCAAGCGGGTGCAGGTATCGGCTTTCTCGAATGTTCGTCAGAACGGCGTGATCGCCATGAATTTGGACCAGGAGGACTCGCTCGAATGGGCACAGCTGACGAACGGCGGCCAGGAGTTCATAATCGTCACACGCGGGGGCAAAGCGCTGCGGATGCGTGAGGAACAGGTGCGAGCTATGGGCCGTGCGGCGGCCGGTGTCTGGGCGATGCGTTTGATTGGCGATGATCTGGTCACGGGCTTCGATGTAGTGAAGCCGGGTGCCGATCTTTTTGTTCTGCACGAATTCGGTCTAGGCAAGCGTGTCCCACTTACGGAGTACCCGCGCAAGAACAGGTATACGCAAGGGGTATGGTCGACGGACCACAGGAAGCTTGACGAGTTGGGCCCGATAATCGCGGCGCGGGTTGTCACTGAGAATGACCAAATCACTGTAATCACCGGCAACGGCATTGTGTTGCGAACGGCGGTCTCGGGAATCAGCCACAAGGGGCGCCCAACGATGGGTGTGCGCATCGTAAATCTGGATGAAGGCGACACGGTTGCGGCGCTGGCCGTACTCAGGCACGAGGATTTGATCCGTGAGGTCGAGGGTACCGAGCCGAGTGACACCAGCGAAGCCGTGAACGGTTCCTCGCCCGTCGCAGTAGCCGAATAGACAAGGGAGCATGTATCAATGTCCGACCTTCGCTCGCTGATACAAGGCGAGCCTGGGCCACGACACGCCTTTTTGCCCAGACTCAATCCCGACTCACTCGCAGAGACGCTCGTCGCCTTCGCCAATGGTGAAGGCGGTACTGTCGTATTGGGGGTTGACGCCAACGGCAGTCGAGGAGATCAACTGGTAGGGGACGATGTGGAGGGTGCGTTACGGGCGGCCCTGGCCCTTTGCCGCCCGCCTATGCGGACTGAATGGCAGGAGGAGGAGACGCAGTCCGGACCTGTCATCATGTTGCGGGTGGACCGCAGCAGCGAGCTGCACATTCTCTCTGACGGACGTGCCCTGGTTCGCCGGGGAAGTGAGAACCGACCGCTCAGTCCGTTGGAATTGGAGCTGCTGGTGGGGAACCGGGTGATGGGGGAGTTTGAGACCGATGTGTTGCCCGGTTCGGCGAGGGAGGACCTGGACGAGGACGTAATCGAAGAGTATCTCGAACGGAGGCAGCAGCGGAACCCGCACGGCGCCCTTTTGCCCAAGAACAGGCTGTTGCAGCAGATTGGCGCCATAGACAGTGACGGGAACCCAACGGTGAGCGGGATGCTCCTGTTCGGTAAGGAGCCCCAGTTGTTTCTGCCCCACAGCCGGGCGGTATTTGTTAAGTTTGACGATAGCCCGGCAGCATTCAGAACGGACGAGAGAGCGAGGCTAGCGAAGTCAGCCGGCAGTGAAGCATCAGTGTACCTGGCAAGCGAGGCCGGTTCATTCGGCTATGGCCGGCGGGAGGAGATCACGGGCCCGATTGCACGAATCGTCGAGCGCGGCTGGCGAGTCATCTGGGAAGAGATGGGCAAGAAGGCCGTGGTTAAGGGGCTGCAGCGGGAGGATCAGACGGAGTATCCCCCGTTTGCCGTGCGTGAAGCCTTGGTCAACGCCGTATGCCACCGAGACTATCGCCTGCGAGGAAGCAGCGTTGAGATTCACATGCGCCCGGACAGCCTCGAGATCATCAGCCCTGGCGGCCTGCCGGCGTACATCACGATTGAAAACATCGTTGAGGAACATTACAGCCGCAACCCTCGTCTCGTCAACGGACTTTACCAGTGGGGCTATATCGAGGAGCTGGGCCTTGGCGTTGACCGAATGATCGAGGACATGGTGGCGGCAGGCCATCCACCCCCGCTGTTCGATGCGAAGAGCCATCGATTCTCGGTAACTTTGCAGAACCGCAAAGACCTGGAGAAGATCATCCCCGAGTGGGAACAGCACATGAACGAGCGCCAACTGAAGGCTATGCAGTTTGTGCAGGCGAACGGGAGCATAAGCAACCGGGATTACCGGCAGCTGTGCACGCATGTTGGGGCGGAGACCTTACGCCTTGACCTGGTGGACCTGGTGGACAAGAAGCTACTCCTAAAGATCGGCGACAAACGGGGGACCCGATATATTCTCAGGTAGTAGCCGCCGAGCCATCTCCGGTGACAGAGCCCGCCCTAAGAAGACGGCTCAATTTGGGATAATTGGGTTATTCGTTTGGGATAACGGACCGTTGCGAAAGGATAAGCCTTGAATATCCCGGCGAAATTGGTAAGGATTGCGTCGAGCCAGAACCCGGAGACTTCAGGAGAATAAGGGTCTGCGCTGCTCCGAATCAGTGCAGGCACGGTATGTTCAGCTCAGATCGGGGCCCGATCTCGAAGAAGATGACTTTGCGCTCTTCACGTCCCGATTGTCTGCCGTCATAGTCGGGTGATATAATTTACCTAAACTTTCGCCCTTTGAAGAGGGCGTTTACGCCACGAAACTGGACCCAAGCCATTGCGCCACGATAAGAGAATCCCGAACGCGCCGCAGACCGAATCCGAGAATTCGGCCTTGAGTGACCGCGTCGCGTCTCATGCGTCTGAGAGTGACCTATCGTCTGTGAAACATCTGCCGTCCCGGCCTACGATGGAACGGGTACATGAAACGCCAATTCGAGGCGCCAATGGAGTGGCGGCCGCAGTCCCAACCGGCGGCGTCATGTCGGAAGATGGCGGGCATGTTTCGCTTGATGAAGAACGGCGCGACGACGATGATCCGGGGCTGAAGTCTCTGCTGCGGGAGACGTTGGAGACTGTGGTTCTTGCGATCCTCATTTTCCTTGTGATCCGCAGCCTTGTGCAGAACTACCGGATCGAAGGCCAGTCGATGGAGCCGAACTTCCAACACGGTCAGTATCTGCTTGTAAACAAGCTGGCCTACCGATTGGGGGAGTACCGGCGGGGAGATGTCATTGTCTTCCATTACCCCAACAACCCATCACAGGACTACATAAAGCGGGTTATCGGGTTGCCGGGTGACACGGTTGAGTTTCGAGACGGCGTCCTCCTGGTCAATGGCGCGACAGTAGAAGAGCCGTACGATCAGGTACAGATTGCGAGGAACATTGCGGCGCAGACCGTTGCGCCAGGATTCCTGTATGTGCTGGGTGACAACCGCCCGGCGTCGTCTGATACGCGCACGTGGGGCCAGCTGTCACAGGAGTTTGTCATCGGCAAAGCGTGGTTAGCCATTTGGCCGGTTGACAGAGCTGGTGTGGTTGAGCACCCGGCCATTGAACTAGAGCCGGTATTGGAACTAGCACCATAGGCGATTCGGACTTTAGGCGAAGAGCGTAGATCAGCTTCGCTATGCGCGGCGATGCCCGGTTGGTCAGGTGGAGTAACAGTACTGCTAGGGCAGCAGAAGACAGGAAGATCTGAGGACGAACCGGGAGAAATCGCATGACAAACGTCAGGGTAAGAGATTTCCTAATTCTGATCGGTCATACATGGATGTGCATGGATTGTCGGAGCAAGCTTCTTGAAAATCCTGAGGCGACACTCGTCGGCCACAAGTTGAGCGAATTTGAACGAGAGTGTTTGTTGAACCTGAGCGATAGCTCCTTTCGCACAATGATGGATCTAGAGGCAGCAACCGGACTCACTGCTGAGGAAGTTTCGCTCGCAATCGATCATCCACGCTCCCGCTTGCGTCATCTGGGAACTCGCGTGCGAGGGTAAGAGCGAAGCGGACCCAGGCGTGCGGCTGTCGATGAATTAGCAACCCGTGGACATTCCAGCGCTGTTTGACCGATACGAGTGGGGATTCGAGACGATCGAGGCCGGAATCTGGCGCAGCACGTTTGCAGACGAACAGGACGAAGAGTTTGACCTCTATGTGGCCTCGGGGGAGGAATGGGTGCACTTTGCCGTCACCCCTCTCACTCCGGTTCCGGCGCCGGAGTGCAGAGAGAAGTTGTCGTCTCTGTTGCTGACCCTGAATCAGTCGGTACGCCTGGTCCGGTTCGCCACGGATGGCGACGGCGACGTATCTCTTTTAGCCGACTTGCCCAAAGCAGATCTTTCCTTCACCCTCTTTGCGGCGACGATGGATGCCCTAATCCACTATACAAGGGAACTGGCTGCCCCGCTCGGCAGAACCGCGACGGACCCCGGCTTTGAAATGTCGTTCCCCTAGCCCAAGAGCTCACCTGAAATAGGAGGTCACAATGGCCAAAGCGCTGGCAGCCCGGTGGCTGCCGATATTGGAGGCGCTGGGCGTCAGACGGCCGGGAGACGTTGGCTGGATTCACGGCGCGAATGGAACGCAGGCTCTGTTGGGAGCGCTGTCCGATCCGAAGGTACAGTTCATTGAAGGGGATATTTCCCTGGTTGGCGGTGAGATCATCATGGCGCATCCGCCGGTCGTGGAGAGCGATCTGCGCTTTGAGAGGTGGCTGGACTTGATTGTTGCCGCGGGGAAGGGCGCGAAACTTGACTTCAAGTCGCCGGAAGCGGTTGTCCCCTGTCTTACCTACGCAGAGGAAAAGGCTGCCGGCAAGATACCGCTTTGCGCAAATGCCGATATTCTGGCCGGCCCGGGCGGAGACGAGGCACTGTTCAGACCAGATGAATTTGTAAGCCTATGCAGTAGTCTCTTGCCCCAGGCCTTCCTTTCGCTCGGCTGGACTGTGGAAGAAGGCGATCCAGGCTATACGGGGGCGATGCTCGACGCGATGCTTGAGTTTCTGGAGGACGTCGACGCGGAGGTCACTTTGTGCTTTTTTGCCGGTTATCTGCGGGAAGCCTGGCCGAGAGTGGAGGAGATTTTGGCAGAGACCGATTACACTCTCACCATCTGGGGCAGGATCAGTGACAGGTCGCTTGCGTCGTGGATTCGGGACAACACTCCTGCGGACCGTTGCTTCTATGACATGCAGTGGAGGGACGGTACACAGATTCACCTGGCCGCTTCCTGAACCTTCTCACATGGACTGCTCATGCAGGGCACCAGCTTCAGCCCCTGAGAGGCCATGGTAGCACGCCCACGCGTTCGGCCCAGTCGCGATACAGGCCGGCGAACTCCTCAACCTTGGGCCGATTCCTGTCGCTCAGATCGTTTAGCTCGGTCCGATCCTCCTGCATGTCGTATAGTTCCCAACTGTCCCCGTGTTTGCTGACCAGCTTCCACGGCCCCAAGCGGACGGCGCGGTTTCCTTCGTGTTCCCAGAAGATGTGGTTTTGCCGGCTCCATTTGCCGCCTCTCAGCAACGGCAGGAAGCTCTCCCCTTCCAGGGGCTGTAGGGGCTGCCCGTTGTACTCGGCAGGGTGGGGAATGCCGGCGGCGTCAAGGAAAGTCGGCAGAATGTCGATGATGTGACAGGCCTCGTGCACGATCTGATTGGGTTGAATTTCTGAGGGCCAGTAGGCGATGAGGGGCGTGGAGATGCCGCCCTCGTGAACCCAATGCTTATAGAGGCGGAATGGGGCATTGGAAGCGTTGGCCCACGGCAGATCGTAGCTCATAAACGTGTGGGGACCTCCGGGACGAATGCCGGGGTCGTTGCCTACACGCATCGGTCTGCCATCGGGTGTCCAGTCGCTGTACCGATCAACCCAGCCGTTTTCGGCGAGGAATTCAGCGCAGCCGCCGTTATCGGACAGGAAGAGGACGAGCGTGTTGTCGTCGAACTGCGAATCCCTTAACGCGTCCAGGATTCGTCCGATTCCCTGATCCATGCGGTCTATCTGCGCAGCGTAGACTGCCATGCGCATGTCTTCCCAGTCGCGATTGCAGGCGTCCTCCCAAGGGGGCGCGGATTCGTCGCGGGGCGAGATATCCCAACGGCTGTCCAGCAGCCCCATTCCTTTGAGCTCCTCGTGCCGCGCGGTGCGCAGCGCGTCCCATCCTCCTTTGCGATAGATTCCTTCGTACTTGGCAATATCTTCCGGCAATGCGTGGAGTGGCCAGTGGGGGGCCGTGTAGGCTACGTAGAGGAAGAAAGGATCGTCGGTTTGGGCGGCCTCTCCGATCATCTTCGCGGCCTGCTCGCTGATGGCATCGGTGTAGTAGTAGGAGTCGGATGCGACGGACTGGTCCTCCTGCCCCTTTTCCTGGCTCCCCAACTCCTCCCCGGTCGGGACGAAGGAATCGTCCTCCATCAGTGAATATGGCGAGAAGAAGCTGCCGGCGCCGTCCAGTGTGCCGTAGTAACGGTCGAATCCTCTTTGACGAGGCGTCGGATGCCCCTCTTCGCCGGGCCGCCAGGTTTGCGGCCGGGTAGGGTCGTAGGCGCCGCCGACGTGCCACTTTCCGGACATGAATGTGCGGTAGCCGCCGGTTTTGAGCGCTTCTGCGATGGTCACAACATCTTCGCGCAGGTATCCCTGGTATGCGGGCGAACCGGAATTCTCCATCATGTGGCCGATGCCGGCCTGATGTGGATAGGCGCCGGTAAGCATGCAGGCGCGGGTGGGGCAGCAACGGGCATAGTTATACATCTGGGAGAACCGCATCCCGCCGTGGGCCAGGCTGTCCAGATTAGGTGTCCGGATCTCCGCACCATAGCAGCCTATATCGGAGAAGCCCATGTCGTCCACGAGAATGAGGACAAAGTTCGGGCGCGTCGTGGTGGCATCAGTCATCTGAATCTCCATATAGCGGGATTGTTCCGCGAAGGAAACCGAGTTAACGGGGCGATTTGCAGGCCTGGACTTTGCGCCTGGTTGGTACGGTCACCGTTCAGGAGGTACTGCCTCAGTCCAGAGCCAGGTGAGGCGTTTGCTCTTGCACGTAGGGCTTGACGACCTCAAGGCTCCGGCTCATCACGTCGACGGCTACATCGATTTCCTTTTCCGACATCGGGGTGGAGATGGCGTACTGACACCTGGGCGCGCTAAAGATGCCGCGGTTCATCATCTCCAGATGCAGCAGTTTGGGCAGGTCTAGGGCCTTTTCCTGGGCGGCTACGGCATCGCGTGCGTTGGTTAGCATTTCGCGGCTCCAGAGGATGCGGATGATGGAGCCTGAGCCAACGGCACGGATTCCCACACCGCCGGTTTGAAATGCGGAGTTTAATCCATTTCTCAGCCGCTGGCCCAACTCGTTGATTCTCTCCACCTGTTCAGCTCCGAATTCCATCATGGTTGCCAAGCCTGCGGCCATCGTTATGTTGTTGCCGTTGAAGGTGCCGTTATGGGGGATGGTCATGGGGTGAGTCGGGTCGAAGGGAGCCATAATCTCTTTGCGCCCGCCGAACGCGGCAAGAGGGAGTCCGCCGCCGATAAACTTCGCGACCGAGGTGAGGTCAGGCGTCACCCCGATCGCGGCCTGAAACCCGCCGACATCCTGGCGAAAGGTCATGATCTCGTCAAAGATCAGGAGCACGTCGAATTTGTCAGCCAGCTGTCTGACTCCTTGAAGGTACCCTGGTTCGGGTTCTATGCCGCCACCTGCCCCGAGAGCAGGTTCCAGGATGATTGCGGCGATTTCGTGGCTGCGGGCCTGCAGAAAGTCACGTAGTGCATCGAGGTCATTGAAGGGTGCCACCAGCATTCCTTCCAGGGCTGCTTCAGGGACGCCTCGGCTGGAGAGCCGAGGACGGGGGCGCCCTTCTTCGCTGGAATCCGGCTGAATGTTTACCTGCACGTAGTCGTGGGAGCCATGATACCCGCCGTCCATCTTGATGATGATGTCTTTGCCGGTGAAGGCCCTTGCCGCGCGCATCGCCAGGAGGGTCGCCTCCGTACCGGAGTTGCAGTAGCGAACGCTGTCAAAGCTGGGGATGCGGCTGCAGAGCATCTCGGCGTGTTCGACAGTTACTTCGGCGGCGGAACCGAGAACGGTGCCGCGGGCTGCCTGTTCCTGGATTGCGCCGACGGTGGGTGGATGGGCGTGACCGTGGATCAGGGAGGTGTAGTTGTTGAGAAAGTCGATGTACTGGTTTTCGTCATAGTCGTAAAGAAAACAGCCTTCACCGCGCGTCATGTAGGCGGGATATGGCGTGTAGAAGGAGGCCGCCCTGGTGTCTCCGCCCGGCATAGACTCTGCGGCGCGCGTGTTCCACTCGCCGGATCCAGACGTGCGCTGGCGAAAGGTATCGATGATCATTTTGGCGGCGTCCTGGCTTGGTTTGGTGTTCACGTCAGACCTCCATGGTGGCCTTTCATCGGCGCTTATAGTCGACTACTGCAAAACCGGCAGGTTGGCATTGTCTGGCGTTTCTTTCGAGAGAGGACGAGGTGTGATCAGGGAACAGGATGGGGCAAGCAACAGGTAAGGATTCGAAGATTCACTCCTTCACTCGTGGGATTGTAGCATACAGCTTTTGTGGCAACAACGGACTCATCTGCGGGTGCATCCCAGATTTGGGGTGGGAACAGTCTGGCGGGGAATCAGTGCCAGCGGTGGCTGGAGTTGTTTGCCGTCTTTGGGCGAGACGCAGTGCAGGCGCCTGGCCTGGCAGTACAGTGGAATCCGTCAGTTGTGGAGGGAACCAGGGTAGGCACAGGGACGGCACCTACGGGGATCTGATGCGACTGGCGGGACGTGGTCTGGCTGGACACTTTCGATTAGGCACTCGTCCCCAATATTGACACCCGGTCGATGAGGCGTGTTGTAGGAGAGGGGGCGTTGGGGGG
>JAPPKT010000649.1:0-533 GCA_028819675.1 Caldilineaceae bacterium
CCCCCCCCCCGCAACGCCCCCTCTCCTACAACATGCCTCATCGACCTGGTGTCGACATTGGTGACGGGTGCCTAACCGAAAGTGTCTAGCCCGACCCTGTCCCGCCAGTCCCATCAGATCCCCGTGGGTGCCCGCCTTGTGCCTGCCCTCGCTCCCTCCCAACTGGCGGACGCCACCGAACGGCCACGCCTGGCGCCTGCACTGCGTCTCGCCAAATAACGGTAAACAACTCCAGCCACCGCCGGCACTGATTCCCCGCCAGACTGTCCCTACCCCAAATCTAGTTTGCACCCGATACGGAGGGGTGCACCTCAAAATGGTGGCAAACTCTCGCATACGTTGGGTTTCAGCGGAGCCAACGCCATTCCACGATCAACTCCCTGTCAGAAATAGCGACGTCTCTAACCACTGACCACTGCAGTTGTGCGGTGGGGGGGGGGGGGCGCCCCCCGGTGGGGGGGGGGGGGGGGGGGGCGCCCCCCCCCCCCCCCGCCCCCCCCCCGCCCCCGCGCGGCGGGGGGGAGGTTGGGGGG
>JAPPKT010000649.1:543-23802 GCA_028819675.1 Caldilineaceae bacterium
CCCTCTGTTGTTGGGGGGGGGGCCGGGCGCCCCCCCGTGGGGGGGGGGCCCCGCCCCCCCAACGCCCCCGGGTAGCCTCACGCCGCAGCGAGTGTGAGCGCAATGTGAAGGTGGCCGCCCCCGGCGACCCGCCTTTCCCCCGCCTCTTGGCTGGTTCCGAGAATCTGCCAGTGCGGGCAAAGTGGGAAAGTCGATTCCCGATTGGACCCAAATTGCGCATTAACGGCAGTCAATAGCCCGCCACAGAAGACCTGACACTACCTTCCGCCACTGAGGACTCAGGCAGGCTGCACACAGTACGCACCCAAAAAATGTCTTTACAGCTACCAGAAAGGTATTCGCAAGGCTACTGCCGGCGCGAACTCAACACGTCAGAACTGTAAGACTACTTCGGCCCGCCCTTTAACCTGCTGGCGCTAAATGAAATGGCCAGTGTTCATTGTTTGCAACGACTGACCGAGGATAAGTGTGGAGAAGAGAGGGTGTGACTATCGTTCGCGATTTCAAGAGTCGCGAAAAGACTGTGGCCTGACAGTCATGCCGATAGCGAGGGAGGCCATGGCGCGAGCACCAAGTCGACTGGGCGCCAATCGAAGTCTAGATACCGATCAACTGGTGGCTGGAATGGTAGCGCTATTCTGCCAGTTCAGTAAGGTCAAAGACCGGGCCGTGAACGCAGGCCCGTGTAACGCCACCGCGTGCCGTCGGGACGGCACAAACTAGGCAGGCGCCGACGCCGCACAGCAAGTCTGCCCTGACAAGTATCTGGGCAAAATTCCTGTCGACTCGAAACCGCGCTTGCCTGACGATCGACAAAAGCGCCTCAAACGAACTGGGCGAAACGCCCGCACAGACCTGGTCCGCCCACCCCACAGTGCCGCCAATCTCCTTGAGCCATTTGCTTTCAGATGTTTCGGTGCGTACCTCAACCTGTACTGGCACAAAGTGCATCAGCTCGGCAACCGCCTCTTCGCTCTTGGCCCTGATGAGGACGGTCACCCTACCGCCCCTGTCCAACGCCTGCTCGCATAGAGGAAGCAGCTTCCAGAACCAGGCCGCGTCGTCTTCAATGTCAGCTAGGAGGAGAAGATTCTGCAGCTCAGGCAGCAGAGTAAAACCGTTCCCAAACGGCCCCAGGAGGTTGAGCAGGTCACCCAAGGCCCGCTTTGCCAGCCACGCCCACCCCCCATCGTCCCCACTGTGACTTTCGGCTTGGCCCGGTACTGGCTGTCCTCCTTCGTCATACCTGGAGTGGGGAAGATAGAACTGCCAGCGCTCCTGTCGGTCGAGCGCCTGGCGGCCACAAACAAAGAGAGGTAGGCGCACAAAATTCGACCAGTCGCCCTCTCTTTCACCGCCGGCCGCACTGCCGCATCGCAGAAGGAAATAGCGGCCGGCAATAGTCTCAATCGGCGGGATTAGATTGGCCGGAAGGCGGACAGCGAACGTATGACCCCGCTGGAGCGCACTCTCAATCTGACCCACTACTGGTGGAATCGGCTCCCATGTAGTCTCAGTCACGGCAGATCCCAGTTCCCCTCAGTGGTTTCGGCGTACCTCCTACTCGTCATCGTTCCGGTCAGGAATCCCATCTATTTTGGCAGACAAAGTAGCCTGATCCACTGAGGTCCGACGTACGCCATCTGACTTAGATCTGCCGGACCGTTCCTCTCTCGGGAATGGTCGCCTCTTCACCAGCGGCCCGGGCTCGATGATTGCCAGAATCAAAACGAGAACGACTCCCCCCAAGGCCAGGCCCGCCAGAATCTGCCAAAGACCGGACCAAGCACCATTTGCGCTCAGGTTGACAAAAAAGTGTGTGTTGCCAAATGCATCAATTTCGGTAAGCATCTTTCCCCCGGCAGAGTGCAAACCCGTCGGGACCGCAAGAGGACCGACGGCATTCCGGTTCCTGGAAGCCCCTTGACTTTGTGGTACAATCTGTTCAGTCTCGCCCAGGGAGCAGGACTGGCCCTCCGAATTCGGGGACAATATATTCGCAAATGGGTCCCCTTTGGGGCCGTCTCGTTCGGCTCCGGATTGCCGTGACCGGCCTGCGCCGCCTGCGTCAATTCTCACATAGGCACGGAATACAGCCAACCTTTAGTGTAGTCACTGAGACAACCTGAAACATGAGCCGCTCCTCGGTGCGTTCCCGGCGCCTCAATCCTCAAGAGGCGATCGACAGGCTGCTGAATCGCAAAGTGCCCGAAGGATGGCGCATTGAGTTGCGAAGCGCTTGGCCCCTCTTCTTCATTCCACTTCTCATTTTCATGCAGCTCCTGGGACCCAGCCCGATCTGGGTCGCGCTCCTGATCTCCTTGGTAGGCCTCTATGCAGTCAGCTTTGGCTGGGTCCGCAACCAGGTCCAGCAGTTTCACTTCGAGCGCCGCCGCGAGGGAACGATGCTGGTAGTAGGTGATGCCTTGCAGGAGCGGTTCGTCGTACGCAACGAAAGCGCGCTGCCTCTGCACTGGCTCGAGTTCGCCGACAGTTCGCGCCTGCCCGGTTACAATCCAAGACAGGTTGTCAGTTGCGGTAGCGGCAGCAGCTACCAATGGCGCGCTGAGGCACAGTGTACGCAACGCGGCGTCTTTAGACTGGGACCGCACACGCTGAGAACTGGAGATCCCTTTGGTCTATTCGGCCTGGAATTTGCAGACACAAGGTCGGAATCTCTACTCGTCTATCCCAGGGTGGCGCACATACCTGAACTGGACCTGCCCCGAGGGAGCTACTCAGGTCAGGACCGGCGCCGTCGCGCCTACAGCGGCTCCGAGCGTGCACAAGCTGTGAGGGCGTACCAACCTGGAGACAGCCTGCGCCATGTACACTGGCCAATCAGCGCCAGACAGGGCGAACTGATCGTCACCGACGTCGAAACGGAACCCAGCGGAGACCTCTGGATCGTTCTGGATGTCAACCGTCTCGTACAGTCTGGCCAGGGTGACGAGAGTACGCTTGAAACGAGCATCGTCCTCGCAGCCAGCGTTTCCGCAGAGTTTCTGGGCGGCGGCGAAAGAAGAGCGGTGGGCCTGCTTGCAGCACCGGAAGCTGAAATATCCTCGCAGGGGCTGGATTGGCAGAGTGCCGCAAATGGGGAACAGGGACAAGAAAACGATACCGTGGGAAGCCTCGAATCGGTTTGGGCTGGCAACGGTGAGATGAGTCCCAAGGAGCCCCCTCAGTCAAACCTGGTTGATGTCCCACCGCAGCCTGGCAAAGGCCAGGTCTGGCGGATTCTGGCGGCGCTTGCTCCCGTTCAAGCAGGTGACCTGTCTCTCGACGAACTCTTGCGCCGCGGCCGCGGTATCTTCAACGCCGGCCAGACTGTCTTGGCAATCACTTCTGACATCGGCGATGGCGTCCAGAACTGGACGGCAGAGTTGCTGCATCTGCGTCGGGCTGGCGTTCCGGCCAGCGTGATTGCCGTGACACCTGCATCCCAGGATTCTGGCATACCTCCTGAAACCGTAGAGACAAACGTCGAAAAACAACCTCTTGAGTCCACTGGAGTCATGCCTTCCCTGGAGATTCAAATTGAAGCCGTGCATGATACGCCGCAAGACATGTCCGAAGTAGCCCAGGCAAACCTTGTTGATATCCTGGCGAGATATGAGATACCCCTTAGATTCATCCAGGCTGGTTCTCGTTTGACCCCCGCGTTGACTTACCGACGCACGCGAACGATATTGCGCACCACGCCTAGCGGCGGCGTGGTTGTTCACGAAGTCGAGGAAGAAGTCGGGTGACCACCGAAATCGAAATTGAACGAAGGAACCCGTTCATCCGAATATTCCTTTTCGTCGCCGACCGGTTCCGACCTCCCCTTGGTTGGTTGGTCTGGGGAATCGGGCTCCTCATCGCCCTCCTGCCGGCCCTTGCAATACGTGAGGCCGACTGGATCGACCTGGGTCGCGTTCGCGTCAATCTTGAGTGGGTCAGCTTGTTCAGCCTGTGGAGTGGCTGGTGGCTGGTGGGCCGGCTTCGTGGCTGGTCGGCCCGCACTTCCTCGTCCAGGGGCGGGCAGGGGGCTGAGGAAAGCCGACCTTCTCCCTCATCGGGTCGTCGTCGCATACATAGGGCCGCAACCATTGTTGTATATGGCATCAGTTTCCTGCTCTGGATGCTCCTTGGGATTCTTATCGTTTCGCAGGTGCTTGTCCACTGGATTCCCGGGCCCATCGATCTCTGGAGGGCAGCCAGAGCCGGTGATTTGCTCGTGCTGGCCGAAGGGGTCGAAATTGAGTTGAACAGCCTTCTCCAGCGTTACTCGGACTGGGCTAGAGGCGTACAAGCTGGCGGCGCCTACCAGGATGACTTTGTCTTCCTGACTCTTTTTGGTTTCGTCCTCTGGCTGCTTGGTGGGGTTACAGCACTGCTCTCACTTACCACGCGCAACGGTCTCGTCGTTGGTACACCGGCACTTTGGGTACTGGCGACGTTTCTATTCTACGGCAGGCAGGGGCGACTTTTGATTCTCATCGGCTTTGCCGCGGCCCTTCTGCTACACGTCCTGCTCGATCAGCAGCGCATGGAAAGGAACTGGGCCCGTCAACGGACCGACTTCAGCCCGATGCTGTTGACAGACCGGATGTTGTCTGTCGGTGCTGGTGCAGTCCTTATCGGGCTTGTCGCTGCCTTCATGCCCAACATCGTCATCAGTCCACTTGCCTATAGGGTGTACCAGACGATGACACCTGTCTACGACTCGGTTGACGAAGTTACGGAGCGTATGTTTCCGGACCTGAAGGGAGGAAGAAGGGGTCTTGGCCGTCTGGGTAGTGGTCTCCCAAACCGGTTCCTGCTTGAAGGCGGAACTGAACTGGGACAGTATGAAGTGATGCGGGTCTCCACCAACTACCCCTTTGGCGCAGTCACGGAAATGGGTGACATGCCTCCGCGCCTCTACATGCGGCGGGGGACGTTTGTCAACTACGACGGGAGGGGTTGGAACAATAGCGGTCAGCAGAGAGAGGACGCTATCGAAGCGAATCGGGACTGGCGAAGCGAAGAGGACTGGCCGGGACGGGTAGCGCTGACGCAACGCGTCAGGTTGACCTCGCCGACTGCCGTGCTGCCTGCTGCAGGCGAACCCGCTATGTTCAGGACCGAATATGAGTTGGAAAGGCGCGCTGGTGACGACCTGGTATCCGTGTGGTCCGGTACCGGCCCCGTGGATAGATACGAAGTAGTTTCCTTCGTACCCGCCATGTCTGTCGAAAGTCTGCGTGCTCTACCTGCATGGGAAAAAGAAGGGGCTGAGTTGCCGCCGGACATGGTTCCTCATCTCAGAGTACCCGAAACAATCACCCCTCGAACGCGTGACCTGGCTGAACGGCTTGCCGCTGGTCAACCAGGGCCCTTTGCCATCGCCGAATCCATCGAAGCCCATCTGCGCGGCATCGAGTACAATCTCGAAGTGCCCGGTCCCCCACCCGGCGCCGACGTGGCCGATTTCTTCCTCTTTGACCTGCAGCAAGGGTACTGCGATTACTACACCACGGCCTTTGCTGTCCTGGCGCGTTTGAACGGCCTTCCCACCCGCTTTGCCACCGGACACATTGGCGGCTACTGGGACTTGGAATCGGGCGAGTGGACGATTACCGAGGCAGAAGCTCACTCCTGGCCGGAGGTTTACTTACCCGAGATCGGTTGGGTTCCATTCGAACCGACAGCCGGGAGGCCCACGCTGCAACGACAGGCGGCACTGCGAACGATGCCAGACAGCTTCACAAGACAGCCTGCTGGCGATGCTCCGCAGGAAACCAGCACTGACGAGTGGTCCTGGAACTGGCAAATGCTCTTCTGGCTGCTGCCTGTGGCAGGCCTCCTCTACCTGGCGGGCAGGTGGTTCGAAAACAGGCCGCAGGACCCCTGGCATGGCCTGCTGGCATGGGGGCGGCGCATCGGTTGGCCTCACCAACCCAACCAGACCGAGCTGGAATACGGTCAGGGCCTGTCGGCCCACCTTGCGGGTCACGAGACTGAACCCGAGAGGCGGCGCAGGCTTACCAGAAACATAATTGGCTTAACCGCGGCTGTCAGCCAGGAGCGCTACGGTACCGACCCTCTTCGCTCGGCCGCGCTGACCCGGGCCGCAGAGCTCTGGCGCGCCATGCGCCGCGATATTCGCCGTCTTCCCTGGTAACAAACAGATCTTGCTTTGCGCTACCTTGCGTAGGACCTACTCCTCCTCCTCGATTTCCTCCCCAAATTCGCCATGCACAATACTAGACAGATCTGCGGCCAGGTCGTCGGGATCCGGCGCGGCGTATCGTTCCCACAGTTCTTCCGCCAACTGGATGGGGTCTTCCCGGATTCCGTAGCGGCTGAAGTACTGGCAAACCCGCTTCACGTCCCTGTTCAGGACAGCCCGCGCGCTGCGATTTGCCTGAATGTCGATAACCTGCGGGAAGTCGATCAGCTTGATTTCGCCATCCCAGTAGAGAATGTTGAACGCCGACAGGTCCCCGTGTACATATCCCTTTTCCAGCATGACGGCGATGCTCCTGCGCATCCGTTCAAATAACGGGCCGGCTTCACTGTCCTCCAAACGCGTTTCATGCAGAGTCGGCGCCGCCATCTGTTCATCGCCGATGAATTCCATCAAAATCGCGTTTTCCCCTACTCCGTATGGTTTCGGGACAGGGACACCGGCCTCATGGAGCGTCTGCAATGCGGAAAACTCGTACATGAGCCAGGACAAATGGCGGACCTGCACGCCGAAGGCAGATTTCTTGCTGACCGCCCTGGCAGTCCGACTATCGCGCCGTTTAACTGCCTGTGGGCGCCCGTCCTCCGCAGTCAGGAGATCCCGCCCCTCCCTGTAAAGGGCATCGTTGCGCAGATTACGAAACTGTCGGGGACGGTATACCTTGGCTGCGATCCATTCTACGTCTACCGACTCGTGTGCTCTGCAGCGATAGACATTGGCCTCCTTCCCTCCTTTTACCTGGGCCATGACATCAACGATCTGGTCCTCCTGATAGAAAGGCCTCAAGGATGTTCTGAGAAACCCGCCCTCAAATCGAGCCGGTGTGTATGTGATCTCCCAAACGCTTTCCAGGTCCGCGACTTCGGCCACCTGCTGCACCTCGGCGCGGTGCATCTCGAATCGCTCTCGTTCGTTCTTTGGCATTCGTGGGTTGCGATACGTCGGTTCGGCCAGCCGAAACTTCCTTTCGTAATAGTCCAGTTCCGCCTCTTCCTCCTCCCACCGGATCTCCGACTCCTGAGAAGAAACGTCTTCGTCCTGCCGAAACTGCTCCTTACTGTCCATATCTCTTTTTTCTCGCTATTCGGTGTTTGTCCAGTCCTTGTTCTCGTCGCAAAGCATCGAATCATGACCACCAATCTCGCTTGGCCATCGGCCGGAGAGGGGCGAAAAAGCCCGATTCCATGGCGCGCCGTATTGTTCTCGCGCACGGCCCGTGTTCTCTATGTGCCTCCGGCAGCAGGAACGGTCCGCTGCAGGCCGAAAGTAAGTGGTCAGATAGGGATCAAAAAAGGCCGCGGGCGGGGTAGCGCCGGCAGCCTCAAAGTTGAGGGGCAGGAAATTCGTCGGCTAGGCAGATATCGAATCTACTCACACACGCAGAAGAGGTATCCCCCACGAGCGTTTCGACCGGATCAGCTAGCTGTGCGCTCCACATGCAGGCAGTTACCCGTCACAATCTCTTTCCTTTTCACCGTTCTCATATGGAGCCTCCTTTCGCTGATTGCGTTTGCACAAAAACCCGCCAAACGCGGCAAGTAGAGTCGCCCGACTTCGGGTGAAATCTATCACAGAATCCGCAGTTTGCAAAAAGTGCTGTTAATGTCAGGCAGTGTGCCGGAGTTGACATTAACATCTGCCTCGTAGATCACGGTCGCCATTGCCAGCATGGACCTGGGCTTGCCGGGGTCAGTGCCGGATGCGCCTTCGTATCGAGTCTGCAACCCGCTGCGTATACACCGAATTCTGCTCTTCACTTGAGGTGCCTTTTCTTGTGACCAGAGGTGATCAAGTTTCTTGCATTTCGACTAAACGGCCGTCGGGGTCGCGCGTATAAGCTGACCTTCCCCATGGGTATGTTGCAGGTTGGATCGAACATGGGTCGCTGCCAAAGGAAGTCTCTGCCCACTCCTTGTCCAGCGACTTCACGGCGATAGCGAAGTGGTCCTCGTTGGGGGGCCAGTCCGGCTCTGCTTCGTATCCTGATTCGGGCGGATGGTGGTGATGAATCAGAATGTGCACGCCTTCAAGTTGGAACAGGGCCATGCCATCGGATCGGAATGCCGGGGGCCCGCCAAGAAGATTCTCGTAAAACGCGACTAATGAGGGAACGTCTCGCGTGAAAAGGGCAAGTTCAACAAGCTGGCGCATGTCCGAAAATTCCTCTCTCGTGCAATAGTGTGGATCACGTCCGTTCAGCGCAGTTCGTGGAGAATCTTCCGCTGCGCCGGATAGCGGGCCAGCAACGAGGCAAAGTCTGCATCGCTAGGGAGAGAAAAGTCCTCATCCCTGTATGCCGGGGCAAGGGAACAGGCCATTAACGCCCAACTCCCGCCGCTCCGCAGACGTGCACCGAACCAGCTATGTGCGGGGACAACAGCCTGCACGGTCTGACCGCCCAGGATGTCATGCCCCAATTCGATTTTCGTGTAGTCAGTATCAGTCCCAAACACAAATAAATCAACCTGATCACCCAAATAAAAATGCCAAATCTCATCAGTCTCTAACCCATGCAAGCGTGACTTCGTGTCTGCCGTCAGAAGATAATAGATTACAGACTTGGCCGGCCGCTCTGAACTGATGGAGGGTGGCAGGACACTGGCGGGCAATTGCAGGTTGCCTGTGTAAGTTACGCGATAGAAACCTCCCTCTACCGGCAGCGGTCTCAGGTCGAAGTGGCGGATGACGTCACCCGCCGAAAGGTCGCTTGTTCGCATAGTCTTCTAAAAGGCAGGCGCCACCAGCACGCCACCGTCAACGGCGAGCGTTACGCCAGTAATCCACCGGGCCAGGGGAGAGGCCAGGAACAAGCACGCGTCAGCGATATCTTCCGCTGTTCCAAGCCGAGCCAGCGGAACACGGCTCTGCCAGCGCTTCACTCCCTCTGGCCACGCCTGGGCCAATCCGGGGCGATCGATGAGCCCCGGTGCAACCGCATTGACTCTGATGCCCTTATCTCCCAGTTCGAGGGCAGCGTTTCGAGTGTACTGATCTACCCCCGCCTTTTCAGCAGTGTAGTGACTGTGCGCAAAGGCAGTGGAGGCGGCTTCAATCGAAGAGATGTTGATGATAGAGCCACTGCTCTCGCTGTCATTCCGCCGCGCTGACAGCTCTATCATCGCCCGCGCAGCGCGCTGTGTGCAGTTGTGAGTCCCGGTCAGATTGGCCGCCAGCACATGATTCCATTCGTCATCAGCCATTTCCAGCAACGGCGAAAGAGGATAGACACCGGCGTTGTTGACCAGCACATCCAGCCGTCCAAAGCCTTCCACTGTCTGCGAAATTAGCCGCTCCACATCATCTGCCCGGGAAACGTCAGCCTGAATTGCGTGAGCTTGGCCGCACGTTGCCTGAATCTGCTCGACGACCTCTTGGGCTGCCCCTTCCGCCTGCACGTAGCTGACCACGACCGACGCACCTGCCTCAGCAAAACGCTTCGAGATTCCCGCACCGATGCCCCGGCTTCCGCCACTGATTAAGGCAACTTTGCCAGCAAAATTGAGTGCGCTTTCAAGTTCTGGGGCTCGTTCCTGCACTGCAGATCCTTCCTTCGCTGTGTCGTCTGGCACAGTCAAATTGTCTAGGTATAGTATTACAGCCGCTCCATGCCCGCAATTTCAGGGCGCGTCCGCTCCGAATGATGAGGACCGATATGCGTCGAAAGCTCTTCAGACCTGACGTTTGGCACAATTGACCTACGCCTCCAATTTGTGTACGATTTCCTGGACTCCAGTTCTTTCCTTTCAAATCAGGAGAAACACATGCTAACTCTTGCTCAGAAACGCCATTTCTTTGAAGAAGGTTACGTGAAAATACCGGGCGTCGTCCCCAAAGTGCTGATCAATGAAGCACTGCGCGCCGTGAATCACTCCATCGGCGAGATAGGGCTAGGCGGCGAAGACATGGAAAACAACCGCTCCGCCTTCTTCTGCGCCGAACTGCTGCGGGCGCCGGTCATTCTGGACCTGTTCCAGAAATCACCCGTCATTGAAATCGCAGAAGAACTGATGGGAGAGGGCAATGTCATTCCCATCGTTCAGGCAAAGCCGTACCCCCGTTTTCCGCTCCCTCTGGGAGAAGATGCACCGGAGCCGCGCGGCCACATTGACGGCATCGGCAGCGGCACCAACGGCATGCCCAAAGGGTATTACAATCGCGGCTTTACGGCCTTCGCGGTCGTATATCTGGAAGATTTGCTCGACACGAACGCCGGCAACTTCACGGTCTGGCCCAAGTCCCACCGTGCCTTCGAAGAGTATTTCCAGGCAAACGGCCATGAAGTCTTGGCCAACGGCAGGCCCGATATTCCACTACCCGAGGGTCCGGTAATGGTAACCGCTGAGGCCGGCGACCTGATTCTTGCCCACTACCTTATGTTCCACACAGGCGGACCGAACGCGTCGCCAAACGTCCGCCAGGCGGTCATCTGCCGGCTGCAACACAAAGAGGTGGAGGGCAACGAAAAGGCCGGCTACACCGACATCTGGAGAGAATGGCCCGGCATTCGAGAAGCGATGGGATTGGATCCTGAAAAGGCGCCAGCAATCTGACCCTGGCAACTGAATCTCACCTGGAGCAAGGGCGCCCTCAGGTAAACATGGCGCCTACTGCAGAAGCTCTCCGTTCTGGATTGCTCTTTGGCGTCCTTCCTCCAGCATCAACTGAATCTCAACTACGTCCAGGGGCTCGTTCGTGGCCAGGAATAGCCTCCTCAGGACCTGGTTGAAACTCGCACGCATGCTGTCAGCCAGTAAGAGAAACATTGGCGGGCTGATCTCATCCGCTTCACTCACAATCAGGTCTCCCTTGTAGGCTGCCGCTGAGAGCAGTTCCCGGTCAATCTCGCGATGCACCGGTACGTAGCCGATGTTGCTGGCGTCGTCCCCTATCTGTTTGAGCTGCAGCTCCTGCCCTTCAGCAGAACCCATAAAGCCTACAAATGCATTGGCTTCAATCCGGTTCAGTGCATCGGCTGGAACAACGTACCCGAACACAATTGAGACCTCACCCATAGGCTGCGTGTCGTCTATCCGGGGAAACTGAAAGAAGTCGAGTTCGCTTGCAAATACGGGCGGCAAATCTGCAAGGCTATAATGGGGTGCCAGCGCCATCACGGCCTTTTCCCAGGTCAAAGGACTGTCGCCGTCCCCCCGAATCAAGGCCGTCATGCTATTCATCTCGGAAGTACTTCCGGGTCGCTCGACGAAATACCCGCGATCCAGGAGCGATTTCCACAGTTCCCAAACCTGAGCAACTCGCGGGTCAAAGAAGTCGACCCGGCCTGCTATAAGGTTGCGATGGAACTCGGGGCCGTTCAGGCGCATATTCAGATAGTCGAACCAGTAAATGCTGATAAAGGAATTCTGACCGGCCAGCGACATCGGGGTGATCCCGTTGGCCAGAAGTGTGTCGCAGATGCCGATGAACTCTTCCCAGGTTTCAGGAGGCTCCAGCCCAAATTGGTCGAAGACTTCCTTGTTGTAATAGACACCCGTCCAGCTGAAGCCCGATGGCACAAAACGTAGCGTCCCGTCGAATCGGCTGATATCCCGGAATCGCCTCCCGTAAGCCTCCGTAAAGTTTCCCTCTGTCCATACTTCGGAGACGTCTGCCAATAACCCCTGCGTGGCCGCGTTGGCCAGCTGATCGCCGTTCCACATCAGCAGAACGTCTGGGGGCTGGTCGTCCAGCAGGTAGTTCCCCACGTTGAAGCGATAGTTCTGTCGATCGACCTGGATGCTTGGCGCCAGTTCCTGAAAGCGTTCAATTGCCACCTGTTCAGGCGCACTGAAGAGCGAATTGTTTGGTGATACGTAGGTCAGCGTCACCGGAGGACTGTCTGGCGCAAACAGGAACTCTTCCTCCGGTTCCCGACCACAGGCCCCCAGCAGTCCGATAAGTACGGCTACCGCAAAGATAGTCGCGCCCCGAAACACGAATGGTTCCATGAGTCTTGAAGTATTCATTCCCCTACTCCCCGCAGAAGTAGCTCTCAATCAGAAGAGAATCGAAACACGGGACCCAGACGCAAAACGGACTGTCTGCCTCAAACCTATGTGGTGTTGGTAAAGGTAACGGATAGCCTTTCGGCGAGCGCACGAATATGGCGTGGGCCGATTCCACAGCACCCCCCCACCACTCCTGCTCCCTCTTCAATCCAGTCCAGAGCACGTTGTGTGAAGTCGCCGGGCGCAATGATGTCGACAAACTGCCAGTTTGGCTTCACAAAGTAGCCGCTCTCAGGATAGGCCCCGGTCGGCCCCGTCCAAACGGACCGGACGATCTCCAGAGCCGGACCGGTAATGTCAACGTCGCTGTGCATCACGGCTGCAAGGGAACCCCCCTCGGCCATTACCGCGGCTACGCCCTTCGCCAAGTGAACTTCATCATGGATGGCAGGTGCCATATAAATGCCGCCGTCCTTTGCCCTGTGGCAACTGAACCCCACCCAAACGGGCAAGCCCGTGCCCGTGGCAGCCTCGAGTGCAACGCAGGCAAAGTCAATGTCTCGAATCATCTCCAAAATCAGGAAATCTACGCCGGATTCGGCTAGCAGCTCTGCCTGCTCCTCAAAATCGGACCTCATCTGGCTTGCGGAAGGATTTGCCTCGTCACCAAGACCCCCGGACATCGGAGAGATCGATCCAGCCACCCAAACCGAGTCCGGCGCCGTTTGCCAAGACCCATCGCGGGCATTGCTTTTGGCATTCCCAGCCCCCTCTCGAGCCTGAAGTGCCAAGCGAGCGGCCTGACGATTGAGATCCTTAGTTCTGCTCTCCTCTCCCGCGAGGCGCAGCATATTTCTGCCCGTGGCGAACGTGTTTGTGATGATAATCTCTGCGCCGGCGCGAATATAGTCCAGATGTACCTGGCGTACAATATCGGGATCGGTTGCAACCGCGATTCCGCTCCAGGCGATGCCGTGCATGGACACGCCTCTGCTCTCCAACTCTGTTCCGGTGGCGCCGTCCATTAGGATAGCCCGGTCGTCTTCAAGTCTTTCGATGATTGTTGTCATTATGACACGGGTCCTGAAGTCAGGATGGAGGCAAAGCGTTTACGCTCTGGACCGGCCTCCAGCCAGAAGCCGATTCGCTGCCCTTCCACTCCGTTTGGGCGGTTTTCGTGGCTATTGTAACAGGCCCGTCAAGAAAGGAGAACTAGCCGACCGCTCCGAACTATCACGGTGTTGCTACATAACGCCGTCAGCAATCTGCCCAACGTGACTAGGGCGCGCCTGGTAATCTTGAAGGAGTGGCGACCGTCTCTACCATGCATTTGCCAAATGTAGGAGAGGCTCCCTGCCAACGCACTGCAGCCGCCTGCTCTTGCGGTTACCGGCTTGATGGGATAGGCTTGCGGTCATGGCAATCACATCACAGTGACAGAACCTGTTGGACGAGGCCGGAACGGGTCCTGTTCCGGACACCGCAGAAACTTTCCGCCAGATGAGAGGTTCATTGGGAATTGCTCCTCAGCCACAGTAAGGGAAAATAGGGACGAGATGGCAACACCGATCTACGACAGACCTACCGAACTCCTGCGCACCCTGGTCCGCTACGACACGACCAACCCACCTGGCAATGAAGCCGAGTGTATCGGATTTCTCGACGGGCTGTTGCAGGAAGGCGGGTTGGCGACAACTGTGCTGGCGAAGGATCCCAACCGACCGAACCTGGTGGCGCGACTGCCCGGGCGAGGGGACGCCCCAGGTTTGGTGCTTCAAGGCCATGTCGACGTGGTTACGACTGCCAACCAGGATTGGCAACATGACCCCTTCGGCGCAGAGTTGATCGACGGCACGGTTTGGGGCCGTGGCAGCCTGGACATGAAAAGCGGCGTAACCATGATGACCTGCGCCGTCTTGCGCGCCGCAGCCGAGGGGCACACTCCAGCCGGCGACATAATTCTGACGATAATGAGCGATGAGGAGGCCGGCAGCGACTACGGCGCCCGCTTCCTGACCGAACAACATCCCGAGCAGTTCGACGGCGCCAAATATGCCATCGGCGAAGGGGGCGGAAGCGCCCAATACATGGGCGACAAGCGCTTCTACCCACTGATGGTCGCCGAAAAACAGGTCTGCTGGCTGCAAACGCGTCTGTCAGGTCCGGGCGGTCACGGCTCGACACCGCTGCGCGACGGAGCCATGGCCCGGCTTGGCAAGGTCCTGACGACTCTCAACAGCAACCGGTTGCCCGTACACATAACCCCTGTTATGGAGCAAATGCTTCCGGCAATGGCCGAACACGCGCCCGACCATCTTTCTGACGCGGCCTTGGCGCTACTCGACCCCGACCGCACCGACGCCACCCTCGACCAGATGATGGCCGAGGGGTTGCCCCAGGCCCGCAGCCTTGACGCGTTGCTCCACAACACAGTCAATGCCACCGTCGTCGGCGGCGGTATCAAGACGAACGTCATTCCCAGCGAGATCCACCTGGAACTGGACGGGCGTGTTCTGCCCGGATTTACCTCCGACATTCTCATTTCTGAACTGCACGAGTTGCTCGGCGATGACCTGTCCTTCGAGATTATTCGACACGACCCGGGCCTGGCCGGTGTCGACATGAGCCTCTACTCAATGCTGAAAGAAACCGTGGAAGAGCTCGACCCGGACGGGGTGGTCATTCCTTCCATGGTAGGCGGATTCACTGATGGACGTATGTTCTCCCGGCTAGGCATCCAGAACTACGGATTCCTGCCGATGAAACTGCCTCCCGGCATAAACTTCAGCGCTACGGTACATGCAGCCGATGAGCGCGTGCCCGTCGAGGCGCTTGAATTCGGTGTACAAGCTATGTCAACGGTATTGGAACGATATGGGCAGGACGACGCGAAATGAAAGCAGAGTCGCCAATCGAAAATGGTTAGAGAAAACAATCTTAAGGACGCTGTACAGGAGCAGTTCGGGCGCGTTGCAGCCAAGTATCTCACGAGCGCAGTGCATGCACAGGGCGAGGATCTGCCCGTGATGGTCGAAGCCGCTAACCTGAAAGGCGATGAACGCGTTCTGGATGCCGGCTGCGGGGCAGGTCATACTGCGGCAAGCTTCGCTCCCCACGTAGGCGAAGTGGTAGCACTCGACTTCACGGCCACAATGCTGAATCAGGTCGAGGTCCTGGCAGACGACAGGGGCCTGACAAATCTGAGCACCAGACTGGGAGATGTCGAGAAGCTGCCTTTTGCCGACTCATCATTCGATCTCGTAGTTTCCCGCTACAGCGCGCATCACTGGCCCAGACCGGGCAAGGCACTGCGCGAATTCCATCGCGTACTGCGGGCCGGCGGCCAGTTCATTCTCAGCGATGTGCTCGGTTTCGGTGACCCGGTCTGCGATACCTACCTGAATGCCATCGAGGTTCTGCGGGATCCCTCCCACGTGCGCGATTACACGCTTGAAGAGTGGAGCAACCGCTTTGCCGCTGCCGGATTCCACCTGGAAATCCTCTTTCCCTATCGCATATTTCTCCACTTCGAGGAGTGGACCGAACGCATGGAAACGCCCGAGGTCAATCGCGCTGCCATTCGCTCTCTCTATAGCGCTTCACCGCAAGAAGTGCGAGAGGCACTGCAGATTGACGAGTGGGGGCACTCTTTCCAATGCGCTGTCTTACGCGGCACGGCATCCGAACCCTAACCACAGCGCTTCTCTCCAACTGGCGATCACAGGCGCTGTGAAATCGGCCCCAGTAGAGCTACCAAAACGGAAGTCTTCGCCAAGAGGAGCAAGACCGTATCAATACTCGCCACACACAGAGCAGGAACTAGGGTCTCAAAGTGAGTTCAATTTGAAACAAGGAGGAGGTTCCAAAGTGACAGCAAATCCCACCATCTTCGCAGGCACAATCGGACAAAGTGTATGGCGCAGCCGCGACGGAGGCGACTCCTGGGAGAGGGCCTCCCAAGGTCTGTTCATGGAGTCGGATATCCGGGCCATCGCCATAGATCCGGGTGATTCAGCCGTAATGTACACGGGCACGGAAGCAGGCGTCTACCGCACGCGTGACGCCGGCGACTCCTGGGCCATCGTCGATTCGCCGATGAACGACCTGGAGATCTGGGCGCTCGCCGTCGATCCCGCAAACTCGGACACGATCTTCGCGGGGACCTGCCCGTCAGCCCTCTTCCGGTCTCAGGACGGCGGTGCTTCGTGGCAGAAACTTGACGTTGAGCTGGCTGAAGAGTGCGAAGGCGTTCCGATCACGCCCCGTGTGACCATCATTCTTTTCGACCCCGAAGATTCGCAGACCGTCTACGCCGGCATCGAAATCGACGGCATGCGCATAAGTCGCGACGGCGGCGATACCTGGAAGGAAGGCAGCGAAGGGCTTTCCAGTCTCGACATTCACGGCCTCGCCGTCGTGCCCGGCTCTCCCAAGACACTGGTCGCAGCGACCAACAACGACGTCTGCGTCACCACCGATATGCAGAATTGGACCCCTCTGGAAGTCAGGAATCACTATCCCTGGCCCTACTGTCGGGGCGTCATTCACCTCTCAAACGGCGACAGCCGCATTTGGGTTGGAGCCGGCAATGGGCCCCCCGGAGATGAAGGCGGCCTCTTCCACAGCGGCGACCTGGGCAAGACTTGGGAGCGGGCTGACCTGGGCGGCGTAGCCAACAGTACCATCTGGGCGGTTACTCATAACCCTGCTTCGCCGGACTGGATCGTCGCCTACAGTGTGGCCGGCCAACTCTACCGCAGCACAGATCGCGGCCATTCCTGGACGAAATTGGAGCGGGAGTTTGGAGAAGTTAGGGCAGTAGCTCTGGCAGTATAGATTCACTCATAGCCTGGCAGGTCCCTGCCGGCCAGGAGCGATGTGCTGGCAGGGACCTCCTCTCGCGCTTAAGGTCACGTACCCTCAAGCTGCCTGAATGCCTCAACACCGGGTCGAATCGCGTCAACCAGAAGCTTGTAGTCTGGCCCATAGCTCAAAAACGTAAAGCCCTGCGCAGCGAGGGCCTTCAACTCTTCCGGCGTGCCGGCCCCGGCGCCTACAGCCACCCCACAGGAACGGCCGACAGCCACAGCGCGCGCCATCACGGCGTCTATTTCAGGCAACGGCATCTCAAATGGGTTCAAGCCCATCGAGAGGCACAGATCAAAGGCGCCGATGAACAGGACATCGATGCCCGGTACGCTGGCAATCTCTTCCAGGTTCTCGACCGCCTCAGGAGTTTCTATAATCAACATGATCAGTATGTTCTCGTTCGCCCTCTCGAAGTACTCCTCATACTCGAATGTGTAATTGGATGCCCGCAGAGGCCCAAAACTGCGCCTGCCCTGTGGAGGATAACGGGAGGCGCGCACGATTGCCTCGGCCTCGGCCACGGTCCGGACCATCGGTACCGCGATCCCCATTCCCCCAATGTCTAGCGACCTCTGAATGAAAACCGGATCTGCCGACGGAATCCGCACCATCGGTATCGTGTCTGTCCCGTTTATGGCCATCAGGATACGCTCAACCTCGGCCATGTCGAGCCCGTTGTGTTCCATCTCGATCAATAACCACTCGGCGCCGGCGTGCGCCAGCAACTCGGCGACCGTCGCACTTCCCATGCCCAGGAAACATCCCATCGTCTTCTGTCCGCTGAGCGCCTTTTCCCGTACAAAATTGGATCGCATCCTGTTGGCTCCTCCAATGTTCTTCCTGATTGGACCGAATGAGCTGCTTTCCTACATTCAGTTCACCTCTTTGTGTATGATTTCCTGAAATACAGGCAGCACCTTCTGAATCCTCACCACTGAAAGTATCCAGAATCCTACACATTAAGTTCTCGACTAGAATTGGACGGCCGGTTCTGTGCCGGCAACACGGGCATTGGAGAGGGAGCGTGAAGCCGCCGCGTTCGCGCTCGCAACTGCATCCCCTGTTCGGCCAGTGCAGACAGTTCATCGGCGTCACCCCCAAACCACCCCTTCAACAGTCGGCGCGCGATCTGCACATGCTCCACTTCGTCAGCCCAATCAAAGTCCTGAAATGTAGTCATCAGGGGGTGGCGCGCTCGGTCGCGGCAGAACTCGAATTCGGCCCGTTTGCCCGGAGGGTACTTCATCAGGGCCGCTTCGACGCCGATTCCCAACATGGCGTAGAGTTCCAGAGGGGTCATTTCAAACAGGTACTCTATCTCGAAGTCCCGCAACGGCAGCGCAGCGCGGTCCCCGTAAACCTGCTCGGCGGCCGCCTCACCGAAAAGTGAGTGGCGCATTTCGTCCCACATATGTCGCGAAATGGCCGCGTAGAACGACCACGGCTGCCCCTCGACCTCCAGCAGGACGATGGCCAGCGCCTCCGCAATCGTGACTTCACCCAGCCGAGTGGCAATCATCTGTGCCAGCCGATCCGGCACATGGTCTTCATCAACGTGGATGAAGTCCCATACACTGGAAAACGTTTCGTCCCGTGCAGGTCGCCTGGCAACTTTATAGCGACCCCCGCTGCGCACCGCCTGAACGCTGCCGGCCCCCGTCTCGGCTTCGCCGTCAATTCCCCCGGCGTCCTCAAGCGTCCTTGCAAGGACGCCAGCCCACCCCGCGGTCAGCTCCTCCTCTTCGGCCGAACGCACCACGTCACCATAGGCGGCCTCCAGCAGAGCAAGGGCCTGTTCCTCCTCCGCAATTATCGTACGCATCAACCGCACCGATTCATAGTCTGCCAGACCGTTCGTCTGACGAACATAGCTCCGGTAAGCATCCAGCAGTGCCGGTTTGAACACCTTCACCAGGGCGGCTAGAAGCTCCACGCTTCCGTCAGACTGCATCGCTTCATCCATAACGACCTCAAGCCTCGTGTCAGGTACGCCTTGGCCCTTGGAACTCGAAACGCGTAGCTCCATGAGCCGGTTTTTCAGGAGGTCCGAATGAAGCCCGTCCTCGTATTGCAAACGCGACAACAGCCCTTTGAGATCTCTCTGCGGCGTTGTGACAATATGCGCTGCCTGCAGGAACATAAGCCGCTCTTCGACATAGGCCATGCGGTGAATCCTTCGAGCGCATTCTTCTACGCTGAGGCCGGGCTCTTTGGCACGCTGAAGACCAGCGAACTGGTATGACGAGTTCATCGGTTTGCCTCTCGAGTTCTGGCTCATTCCTGGTCCTGAAGGGGTGAGCTTTGGAAAAATTGAGTGACACCCGCACATCGGAATCTACAATGCCGGAAAGCTTGCAGCCGTTCCGAGCGTAAGTATAGGAGATACTCAGGGAACCTTCAACCGCCGAACGCTCCGTTCGTTTCCGTTGAAAGTATGTTTCATTGATGTTAGAGTCCCAATTGTCCGGTCAACTCTTGCCGGAAGGATTGGAACCCTTCCACATTTCAGGTAGCCTATTCGGAAGTAGCAAGACGCTGAGGATAGCAAGTGCCAAAAATAGCAGTGATAGGCAGCTATGTCGTGAGCCTGACGGTGCGCGTCCCGAGAAAGCCGGTGATGGGCGAGGCGCTGATAGGTGATCTGTTCGACATGGGCCCCGGCGGCAAGGGCACAAATCAGGCAATCGCCGCTGCGCGGCTGGGGGCGCAAGTGGACCTTCTCGCCTGCCTCGGTGACGACTCGTTTGCCGACTCCGCAGACCAACTCTATGCCCGCGAGAGCGTTGCAACAGATCACGTTCATAGAATCTCGGGCACGAATACCGGCGTCGGCATGGTCACACTACTGCCCTCAGGAGAAAACTCAATCGTTGGCCATCTGGGGGCGAACCTGCTGTTGGATCCCCATCACGTGGAAGAGTTCGAGCCCGTCATAGCCCGCAGCGATACCCTCATGGCCCAACTCGAAGTTCCTTTGGAGTCTGTGACTCGGGCGCTGGAATTGGGACGAAAACATAGCGTTTTGACCATCCTCAATCCCGCCCCCGGCCAGACTTTGCAGCCGGATGCCCTTGCCCATGTGGACGTGCTGACGCCCAATGAAAGCGAGACCCGGATCCTCCTCGGCCTGCCACCCGACTGTCCCACGCCAACGGAAGACCTTGCCGGGCGCCTTCTCGATCTCGGCGTCGAAACCATAATCGTGACCCGCGGTGAAGAAGGGTCGCTCATGGTAACCGCACGCGGTATCGAGACCGTCCCGCCGACTCCCGTGCAGGCCCTCGACGTCACCGGCGCCGGTGACAGCTTCAACGCCGCGCTCGCCGTCGGTCTCGCAGAGGGCAAGGATCTGCGGGCAGCCGTAATGCAGGCCAATCGCGCCGGCGCCTTCACCACCACACATCTGGGCGTGATCGACGGTTTGCCCACAAGGGCCGAATTAAGAGACTTTGGAGGCACATCGGAGTAGAGAAAAATCAGGGTAGGAGCGGCTCGGAAGACATTGCGATGAATCTGGAAGTAGACTCCAATCAGGAGGAGGCACTATGACTTCAATCGACATTGAAGAATGCATCCGCCAGGTCCGGCAGGACGGCTACTGCATCCTGCATGACCACTTCCCTGTCGACGCCATCAGGGCCTGTCACGCGGCCTGGCGTCCTATTGCCGACGCCCACCTGGCCGAACACGCTGACAACCCAAATCGGGGGCCGAACCGCCACTACATTCCATTACCGTTTCGGCCTCCTCTCTACAATTCGGCCTTCTTCAATGATGACTCCATACTCACCATCGCAAAAGGCATCCTCGGTGAGCAGGTGATAATCGACGGCTTTGCCTCCGACACACCTTTCAAGGGTTCCGTCCACCAGGAAGTCCACGCCGACCTGCCGGAGCTGTTCCCGGAACGGCCGGACCTCATCCTGCCTCCGCACATTCTGGTCGTGAACTGGCCCTTCGTCGATGTGACAACCGAAAACGGCCCCTTTCAGATCGCCGACGGGACGCACCTGCTGCCGAAGTCCGATGCGCTATCCCGAATAGACGCCGGCGAATTCCCGCTGAAATCGCTGCTGATGAAAGTAGGAGACGTGATGGTCCGCGATCCAAGATGCCTGCACCGCGGCTCCCCCAACCTGACCGACACACCGCGTGTTCAAGCAGGGTTCACTCTCCTGCGCCCTTGGTATCACCGCCACCGGCGTGACCGAAACCCCATTTCTCGTTCCTACCTGGAATCGCTGTCCGACCGTGAGAAAAACCTGTTGCATAGGATTCCGGTCGACGAATAGTAGTAGCTCCTGCCCTCCGCCAGCCTTAGCAGAGGAGAAACTCCTCCATGCTCCTGACCACTGACAGGAAACTCGGGTCAGGCCCCAGCCTGGCTCTGAGCAGCCTAACTCGCGCGCTCGCCTCACGCGGCGATTGATTCGGCGAAGGTTCGACAACTGATCGGCGAAGTGGGTGAAGCGAAGCAGGTAGAAATGTACTGGCCTGGAGGAAAAGTCCGCCCGCAGGCTCCCGGCGTCGGATTCAATGCATCGACCCAATCCGATGCGAGACTGGACTTCCCGCTCTCGCCTCAATTTACAGGAATCCGATGCACGCACACCTGTCGCCGTCCGCTGCTTCTACTGCATCGCACACCAGGCACTGGAATTCGAGGACATAGAGATGCAGGCAGGTGCCGGGGGCTACGAGACCATCGTCTCCGGCAACTCCAAAGAAGCACCATGGGACCTGATGATCTTCTTCGAGTTCAAATCCCACGACGGGACGTCGATACGCTGGCCCCACTGCCGGACCGGGACACCGTACCAGGTCCTTCCAACGCAATAACACACATCACAAAGCCACAACGGGATAACGGGATGCAGAAGCCAACCGTGGCGGGCAATCAATCTCCCACCTGCAACTGTCTTGAAGCTGAAGGCTCAATCGATATGAAAGACCTCCCTCAAGTCTGTCGAAACCGGGCTGCTGTCGGGATTCGAGGGCATAATATCTCCCATATACTGCCACCATTTCTGACAGACTTCCTCTTCAGCGATGCTGGCCCACTTCTCTTCGCTCTCTATCTCCGCGTATGCGAACAACTGATTGGTCTCGGAATGCAAAAAGATAGAATAATTACTGACACCGTGCGCTTTGAGCACCGCCTCCAATTCAGGCCAAATCGGCGTATGGCGATCTTCGTATTCCTTGTGCTGTTCGGGATTCACTGACATGACAAACGCTTTACGAATCATATTGGCTCTGCCTCTCTTGTCTGGAACTGGTCGGCCTCTCTCCACTTGCTGAATATGTTGCGAGTACTCTTCTTCCTGCTTTCTAATCTGCGAACTGTTTTGGTCGAGATTTGAAAAATCCAGTCTCAGCCCGGACTGAACATAAGCTTGGCACACTTGGAAGATTCGGCCAAGTCAAGACAGAGAATCTGACAGCTTACCGAAGGACTTCAGACCCGTGACAGCGAAGGCGAATTGGGATCGAAGCACCCAAAACGCGACGGTCTCAGGGCACAAGGAAGCCGAAACGCCGAGCACATTCTTCCTTGCCCTCATATCGGATTCCCACTGCGGCAAAAGAGTTTCGTTTTTCGTGAATCGCCTTCGACACTCTATGTGCTATAGTTGGAGAATGTTCGCAAGCCGCCTCTTCAACCGAACGTGTCCCCCCCCTCAAATCTTGAAGTCCTTTCGTCCCTGGAAGGAGGAGCCAAGATGACATACCCCGACGTAGTGCTCTCAGTATCAATTCTCATTTCCTTTGTAGTGCTGGCTGCGTGCCACTCAGGCAATATGCCGAAAATAGAGAGCGAAGCTCCGGCTATAACCGGACCTTCGGCCAGTGCCGCGCCAGCCCTTACTACGACTTCTGCCCATACCTCGACTCCCGCCACCGCCACTGAACCTGGATCCGAGACAGCCCCCGTCCATTCCTCATCCTTCGACGCCACCAAGTATGAGAACGTCTGGGTTCACGCGATCGAAGAAAAAGAACACGAAGGCCGTTCCCTGCTGCGCGTATCCTATCCCTTAACCGAACAGGGTGCGATCAACGCCCGCATGGAAGCCGTAACGCAGGAATTCATCGATGAGTGGCGTACGATGGCATCCGAGACTGAAGCGAGCTATCAGAAGTACAAAGAAGAGACAGGAAGAGAGGCCGCCACCTTTATCACGCACTACCGACAACACTTCGACGTATCAATCGCTAACGAAA
>JAPPKT010000299.1 GCA_028819675.1 Caldilineaceae bacterium
TGCCGGTGTGGAGGGAAGTGCGCAGGTTGCTTGTATTCATGTGTCCCGGTGTGCCAGGTGGGAGGTCGGCTGGGATAGAGGTGCGCACTTCGACCTCGACCGGAGAATCGCCTGGGAACGGGGGTGTCGAAGGGGCAAGGGGATAGCTCAGATCGACGATTTTGCGCTGCATTGGGGCACTCCATAGAAGACACGATCGAATGGCATTGGGGAGGGGTGGTTCGGCGGCGCGTGCCGCTGCATTTGCGTTTCGGGCCGAGCACTGCGGCGGCAGCAGTTCGATGGTGTCAACTAATTCGATTCAGCATTGACAGTGTACGGACAACATACTATAATTTGGCAATTGCCATAGATGCTATTCCATTTCCCAGCGGTTGAACTATAGCTATCATGCGTACATTCTGCAACATCATCACCGATGGGATGCTCGACTACCTGGTTGCGATCTACGAGTTGAGCGAAACCAACGACAGAATCTCCACTTCTGCACTGGCACAGAAGATGGAGGTGACGCCGGCTGCGGCCAGCAGCATGGCGAAACGCCTGACAGAGACGGGCCACGTAGTGCGCTCTGCAAAGGCAGGCATTCGGTTGACGGATCAGGGGCGGCTGGCGGCGTTGCAGTTGTTGCGAAGGCACCGACTGTTGGAGGTGTTTCTGATCGAGGTGATGGGCTTCACCTGGGACCAGGTGAAGGCAGAGGCGATGCGGCTGGAGCACGCTATCAGCCCAGAGTTCGAGAAGCGCATGGAAGTACTGTGCAACTTCCCGACCCACTGCCCGCACGGGGACCCGGTTCCCAGCGAGGACGGGTACATTCCGAGCGAGAATCTGGTCAGCCTTGCCGAACTACGGCCGGGACAATCGGGTGAATTGCGCCGGGTAGCCAACCACAACGCGCCGATGCTGCGGTATCTGACACAGATGAATCTTGAACCCGGACATCGAGTCAAAGTGTTGAATGTAGAGCCCTTTGATGGGCCCAGTATCGTTCAGATCGAGAACAGTTCGTCGCAGACAGAGCCGGGAAGTCTGGTAAAGATAATCGGCCGCTCCCTGGCGAAATGTCTCTTTGTAAGATTAACTGAGCAGGCAGCCACCTAGGCGCGCATTGTTCTGCACAGTACACGCATGACGTCTCCCCACACAGTGCGCACGGTACACGCGACTGCGCCACATTTACCCATTCTCCGCATCGTTATCTTAGCCAGTAGCCTGCTGTTAACTTGCATCGGCAGCAGCATGCCTCTGTTTGCCCAAGACGAAGCCACGGGCATCACAGCTGATGAAGTGAACACGGTTGCGCGGGACTTGTGGTGCCCGCTGTGCGGCGGCAGGTTGCGGTTGGACAGCTGCGAACTGAAGGCATGTGCGCAGATGCGGGAGGTGATCGAGATCAAACTGGCGGAGGGCGAGGACGCGGCGTCGATCCGGGACTATTTTCTGGAGCAGTACGGGCCGCAAGTGCTGGGGGAACCGCCCCGGCAGGGGTTCAACTGGCTGGCGTGGATTCTGCCTGTGGTTGCGGTTGTGGGAGGCGGCGTCTTTCTCTGGCTGCGCTTGCAGCAGATGTCGCGACCGCTGAGACCGACGGCGGCCAGAGTAGCCAGACCAGAGGCCGATGAGCGAGAGCGGCGGTTGGATGAGGAACTGGCCCGCTATGACTGAATTGAGCGGGTCGGAGAGCGGTGCATCACATCCTCTTGAAAGAGACACCGCATTAGGGTCACCAAGTGATCGGCAGATTGGAACGCCGGCCACGCGAGCGGTGCGCTTGTGGCGCGTCTTGTTCCTTGGTGCCATCGTGGCGTTCATCGTCCTGCTGGCTGTGCGGTTGTGGCAGACGAATGTGCAGGAACAGCGGGCGGCGGGTGAGGCGCCGGAACTGCGGTTCACGACTTTCGATGGCGTGGAAGTGGACCTGGACGAGTTGCGGGGGAAGGGCGTGGTCATCAATTTCTGGGCGAGTTGGTGTACGCCCTGTCGCGAGGAGGCGGATCTGCTGGAGCAAACATGGCGCCGGGAGAAGGAGAACGGGATTGTTTTCCTGGGACTGGACTATCTGGACCAGGAGCCGGCGGCGCTCGCCTATCTTGCGGAGTTTGATATCACCTACCCGAACGGGCCGGATCTGCGCAGTCAGGCAGCCCGGCGCTACCGGATTCAGGGCGTGCCGGAAACATTCTTCATCAGCCCCGAAGGTAGGATCGTCGAGACCGTTGTGGGGCCGATCGCGAGCCAGCAGGAATTGGACGAACTGTTGGATCGTATTCGTCCCTGATAGTTAGTGCCCTCGCGTGCGCCGCCGCTTTGAACGGACTTTCCCGGCGGGTGCATTATAGATTTGGAGTGGGAACAGTCTGGCGGGAAATCAGTGTCAGCGGTGGCTGGGGTTGTTTACCGTCTTTGGGCGAGACCCAGTGCAGGCGCCAGGCCTGGCCGTAGGGTGGAGCCCGGCAGTTGGGGAGGGTGCGAGGGCAGGCACAAGGCCGGCACCTACGGGGATCTGATGGGACTGGCGGGACGTGGTCTGGCCAGACACCTTCGATTAGGCACCTGTTACGAATATCGACACCCGGTCGATGAGGCATG
>JAPPKT010000096.1 GCA_028819675.1 Caldilineaceae bacterium
GGCAACCCGGCGGACGCCCCCAAGCAGAGCCACAAGCATCTCTGGGTCGTCCCCAGGCAGGGCGGGACCCCGCAGTGCCGCACCACCGGCATCCAGCATAACGTTGCCGGCAAATTCCAGTCCGATATGCCGATCATCGCCTCTGACGCGCCCAACCTGCATATCTCCGCCGGCGGCAAAGATGCCTATGTCCCTGTGCAGATTGGAGGAACGAAATCGATCTATCGCATCGCTCTCACCGGAGAAACGGACTATGCGCCTGTGGTCGGCGGTGAGCGGGTGTGCGATGTTGTCGGGCTGCACCGGGACAGGATATTGATGACCGTCAACACCTTTTGCGAACCCGGCAATCTCCACCTGGTTGATCCGGACGGCAAAAATGAGCGGAAGCTCACTGCCTTCAACCGTGACCTGCTGGCAGAGTTTGCCCTGCCCGCAGTGGAGCGTCTCACCTTCGCCGGCAGCGATGGCACGCCTGTAGAGGGCTGGCTCATGCTGCCGCCATCCGCAGAGCCGCCCTATCCCACCATCCTCTTCAACCACGGCGGCCCCGACATGGCCTGGGGCAACGTTTTCTCCCTCGACTTCCAGATGCTGGCCGGAGCAGGCTATGCAGTGCTGCTGGTCAACTATCGCGGCTCTCTGGGCTATGGCGATGCCTTCATGGCCGCCATCAACGGCAGAATGGGTGAGTTGGAGTTTGCCGATCTGATGGCTGGCGTCGACCACTGCATCGAGTTGGGGCTGGTCGATCCGGAGCGCCTGGGCGTGTGCGGCTCATCCTACGGCGGCTATCTCACGAGCTGGGCCGTCAGCCACACCGACAGGTTCAAGGCCGCTGTGGCGGAAAACACGATTACAAACTGGGAATCCTGGTATGGCGTGGCCGATATATTCTCCTCCATCGCTCTTCCCTGGGAAGGGATGGGCGGCCCTCCCCACCAGGTCCCTGACGCCTACCGCAACGCCTCACCGATTCATTCGGCCCACCGTTGCACGACGCCTACCCTGCTCATTCAGGCTGAACGAGATTTGCGCTGCCCGACGGAGCAGTCTGAGCAGTTCTATAACGTCCTGCAGGCCAACGACTGCACTGTGGAGATGCTGCGCCTGCCCAATAGCTCGCATGGCGGCTCGACCTCCGGCGCGCTGGAGATCAGGCGCGCGCAGAACGAAGCCCTGCTCGACTGGATGAACCGGCATGTCATCGCATAATCGACTCGGGGCATTGCCGCAAGGACGAACGCCCCGCCATGCCGCCAATCCAGTCATTACTGATATTCAGGATCGCCAATGCTGGTTTACACACTCAGACGACTGCTGTTGATCATCCCCACACTTCTGGGGGTCTCTCTGGTTATCTTTGCGATCCTCGCTCTCTCGCCCGGAGACCCGCTCGCTGCCGTTGTCAGCGAAGAATATGGAAACACGGCCGAAGACATTGAGCGAATCCGCGAGCAGCTGCACCTGAACGACCCCCTCCACGTGCAATACTTCAACTTCCTCTGGGACGCGCTACGCGGCGACCTGGGTACTTCGTTCCGCGGCGGGAGTTCAGTTTTGAACGATATCCTGGCCCGGCTTCCCAGCACCATCCAACTTGCTATCGCCGGCCTGATCGCGACCATGCTGTTAGGTATCTCGGCGGGCGTTCTGGCTGCCCTCTATCGCGGCGGTCTGCCAGACAAAATCACCATGGTCTTCGCCTTCGTCGGCGTTTCCATACCCAGTGTCTATGCCGCCCTCCTCCTGCTTTTGATCTTCGCCGTAGAGTTGAGATGGTTCAAAGTGGTCGGTGATGAGGGTCTCAAGAGCCTCATCCTGCCGGCCCTGGCGATGGCTCTGATTCCGGCCGGGGTTCTCGCCCGCCTCACACGCGCCAGTATGCTGGAGGTGATGGAAGAGGATTACGTGCGCACCGCCCGCGCCAAGGGTATCCGCGAGTCCCTGGTGACACTCATGCACATCTTTCGCAACGCCCTGATCCCAATTGTGACCTATCTGGGGCTGCTGGCCGGGAGTCTGCTCTCAGGCCAGGTGTTTGTGGAAAATGTATTCGGCCGACCGGGGCTGGGAAGATTTCTGGTTGACTCGATCAGCGCCAGGGACTATCCCCAGATCCGAGGTGGAATCCTCTTTGTCGCCGCCGGGTACGTCTTCGTCAATCTGATCGTCGATCTGCTTTACGGTGTCATCGATCCACGCATCACGTATGAATGAGGGAAGGCTATGGACAGGACTAGGCCCCAGGCTGCTAAAGGCGGGGCGGCGGCCTCCGTCGGCGCAGAGGTCGCCGCCCCGGCCGACGACTGGCTGGTAGTCAGCAGATCCCCCGTGCGCAGGGCCGCGGCCCGCTTCTTCCGCGATCCCCTTGCGGTAACCGGGTTGGCGATCATGGCGCTGATCATTCTTATCACACTTATCGCCCCCCAACTCTACAGCTGGGACGAAATTATCAATGTCTCAAACGCGACAAAGCTACTGCCGCCCAGTGCCGCACACCCATTTGGCACCGATAACCTCGGACGCGACCAGCTGGGGCGCGTCCTCTGGGGCGGGCGCGAATCCCTGCGGGCCGGCTATCTCGTCG
>JAPPKT010000213.1 GCA_028819675.1 Caldilineaceae bacterium
TGTCATACACCGTGCAGCCCTCGCCCTCCGTCAGCACAAACGGGGGCCGCCCGAATACGCCGAGCACGTAATCTTTTTCCGCCTGAATAATTTCCTCTGCGTTCACTTTCTCCTCCTGAAGGGTCCTGTCTTATTCGTAAACCACTCAGCCACTCACCATCCGCCTCCCAATCGGAGGCAAGCCAAGCGTCGTTTCACTCTCCCATACGCCAAAACCGCCCGCACACGGGGCCACTGACCACTGTCTACTGACTACTGACCCCCGCCGTTCCAATGATTCCGGTCCCCCCGTCCTCCTGCACACCGGCCAGATTCGTGATGACCGCCTGCGTGACGCCGCGCCTGACCGCGTCGACCGCGCTCCTCACCTTCGGCACCATACCGCCGCTGATACTCCCCTCAGTGATCCACTCTTCGCACTGGTCCGCGGTGATGCCTCGCACAACCCGCCCGGCGATCAGAACGCCGGGCACGTTGCTGACAAAGATCAGCTTGATCGCGCCCATAGCCGCCGCAATCGCCGCCGCCACGTGGTCGGCATTCACGTTATAGCCGAGGCCGTCGTATGCCCCAATGCTGATCGGGCTGATCACCGGCACGATATCCACCTCCAAAAGTGTGGTCAGCAGCCCGGTGTCAACGTCCTGCACCTCGCCCACACGGCCCAGGTCCCCCTGCGGATGCCACATCTTCTCCACAAAGACCGTGCCGTCGTCCACGCCGCTGATGCCGATGGCCCGCACATCCTCGTTCACAAACTGGCGCACGATCCGCTTGTTCATCAGCCCGCTGAGCACCATCTCCGCCACGTCCAGGCTCGCTTCATCGGTCACCCGCAGCCCCTCGATAAACCGGGGCTCAAGCCCCAGCCGCCTCTGGAAGTCGGCGATCGTCTTGCCGCCCCCATGCACGACAATCGGGCTCTTGCCGTCCTTCTGCAGACTCTTGACCGCCTGCACCAGGCCAAACAGAAAAGCGTCGTCGTCCAGCTCATTTCCGCCAATCTTGAGGATGACGACGTGGCGCCCTTTCCCCTGTTTCGGGTTAACGGTAAGCGTGTCGGATTCGCCCAGGTTCATAAAGTTGCCTCGTGCCGTGGTTGAAACACAGTTGACCCCCGAAAGAGCGGACGCGCGCAGGCTTCACACTGTGCACTGTGCATGCTTTCTCTGCCGCATTACCTCGTATGCCAGCACCGCCGCCGCCGCAGTCGTGCCCAGGGACGGTTCGTAACTGACACGGTCGTACGGGACCTGCAAACGTAAGTCGGCCTGCCTCGCAAAAGACCGCGTAACACCCCGCTTCTCCCCGCCTACCAGCAGAAAAAGCGGGGCCGTCAGATCGACCTCATCCATCGGCAGCGCGTCCTCCTTCTGCGCGCAGGCCACCGTCAATCCCCGCTCGCGGTAGAATTCCGCCGCCTCCGCAGCCGTCTCCGCAACCGCCATCGGCATCAGCTCCGACGCGCCCGCCGAAGCCCGCGCCACCGTCGCCGCCGCGCTCATCCAGTTGCGCGGCCGCAGCGCCACACCGTGCGCACCCATCGCGTACAGTGCCCGCAGCGCCTGACCGAAGTTGAACGGGTCTTCAATCCCGTCCAGCATCACCACAAATGCCGGTCCATTCCCGCGCGGCAGCAACGCTTCCAGGCCGACAAACTGCCGCTGCCCGGCCTCGGCCGCGATGCCGCCGTGGGAATTGCCCTGCGTGACCGCGTCAATTTCCGCCGTATCAACCTGGACCACCGGCACATCGGCCTCCCGTGCCCGGTGTTGCAGCCAGCGCACCGTCCGGTCCTCCCTGTCTGCCCGCAGCAGCACACGGTGAACAGTGCGGTAAGGAGAACGCAGCGCCGCCGCCACCGAGATCTTGCCTTCCAGGTATGTGATGCTCTCTTGCTCGCTCAACGCCTGGCCCGATTCCGCCCGTTTCCAGCTGCCCCAGGGACGTGCAACCCAGCCGTTGGCAGCTTGTCGTCTCCTGGTAATTCCATCTCAAAAGGCTGTGTGCCGCTGCCGGAAACTGAGACCTGCCGGCGACCCGGAATGGCGCCTACTGTAATCCCGCCGTCTCGTCCAGCCCCACCGCAATGTTGAAGTTCTGGACCGCCTGCCCGCTCCCGCCTTTGATCAGATTGTCGATCGAAGCGGTGATGACATACTCGCTCCCGTCCGGCAGCGTCGGGTCAGCCGGCGTGATGCCGATCGCGCAGCGATTTGTGCCCGCCGTGTGGGCCACGCTGGCCTGCTCCCCCGCGGGCAGCAGATGGATAAACGGCTCACCCGCGTAGTTCTCCGCATAAAGCTCGCGGATACTTTCCTCGCTCACGCCGGCGGGCACGTCCACGTACATCGTACTCAGAATACCCCGGGTCAACGGCACCAGATGGGGCGTGAAGAGAAACCTGTGACCGCGCTTCCCTCCGTTGGCCGCCCCCAGCACCTGCTCCATCTCCGCGATGTGCCGGTGACGGTGGCCGACGTTGTAAGGCGTGATGTTTTCGTTGGCCTCTACGAACTGGTAGGTCAGGTTCGTCTTGCGGCCCGCTCCCGAAACACCGCTCATGCTGTCGATGATCACCCGTTC
>JAPPKT010000648.1 GCA_028819675.1 Caldilineaceae bacterium
TACCCTGGAGGTCGGCGTGTGGTCTGAACCTTCGGATCACGCTCAACGTACCGGGGTTTCTCACGGCCTCACCCATCTCCTGATACTCCGGAGCAGCTCCGTCGTATTCTACGTATTGCACCCTCTGTTCTCTGCTTCGTGGCGGGGCCGCGGGCCAAAGAGTCCTGTCGAGAAAGAAACCGCGCTTTGTGCTGTTCGCCATGCGGCCATAGAGTTGACTATCAAAGGAATCTAATCCGGAAGCTGCAGAGAGACGATCCCTGCCACCTGGACTGAATTTTCACCGTAATGGATGATGCGCAGGTCGAACTGGCTGGGCAGATCGGGCCGCAGCATGCCCTGCCATCGCAGACTATCACCGGTTTTGCGAAAGGGAAAATCGCCTGCAGGGATGCCGCTGATTTCGGCGCCCTGTTCTGATTGCCCGACATAGCCGAAGGTTGTTCCTTTGAGCTGGTCACCTGGGGCGATGGAACCGGTGTAGGTCACTTTGAGGAGATTCTCCTGCAGAGTCATGGCCGGTTGATGAATGGGTTGGATGCCCTCGATCACGAGGCGATGAACGCCGGCGGCGCGAACATACTCTTCGGTCACGCGATAGACCCGCAGCCGCAGCAAGTAGCTGACGCCACCGATGTTTGGCCAGGGGCCGTCGAAGTCCAGGGAGTCGCCGGCGATACGCTCTGCGCGCAGGCCGGAGAAGAGGAATTGGGCGCGGCCATCGACGATCGCGGACAGTCGAATATCGGTGCCGCGGATGAATTCGCCGATTTCGATGCGCATTTCGGTTGGACCGGCGAAGGCGATGGCGTTTTCTGCGAGATCGACGGTGGGGAGATCGACCATTTGCGGCAGGTCAGCGATATCGCTCAGGTCCGGGAGTTCGAGCTCTTTGAGCAGGTCGAGGTCGAAGCCGGGTAGCTGGTCGAGCAGCTCTTCGACGCCGGGCAGCGAACGGGGGGAGGGCAGTTTGGGCATTTGGGGCGCGCCGGGCAGGTCGGGGCCAAAGCAGGCGGATAGGAGCGCGAGCGGAATGATCAGGGAAGATATCAGGCGGCGCAGTTTCACGGACAGACAGCTCGGATTATCGGTAGGCACTTACTCTCGGTTCTCCTGGTCTTTCCAACTTTCTCTGCCAAGACTCGGTGCTTCCTCATGATGAAGCGCAGGCAGAGTGCGCTATGCAGGACGCTCGACGTCGTAGATACGATAGCCGTTGACCAACATGCCACCGTCGACGGCGACGCGTTCTCCAGTGATGAAACTGGACTCTTCGGACGCTAAAAAGACGGCTGTTGCCGCGATTTCGTGCGGCAGGCCGTTGCGGCCAAGCAGGGTATCTTCGGTTGAGCGCGGCAGTTCCAAGTGGGGAGGGCGGTTCTCGATTGGGCCTGGCGCGATGGTATTGACGCGGATATTGTAGGGAGCCAGATCGGTGGCTGCGATGCGGGTCAAGGACTCGACCGCGCTCTTGGCAGCGACATAGGCTGCGCAGCGGGGCAGAGGGACGGTGCCATTTATGGAGGAGATGTTGATGATATTCCCCCTGCCGGCCTTTGCCATGACACGGCCCACCAGTTGTGAACAGATAAAGACGGCAGTCTGATTGACGCTGAGCACGTGATCCCAGACTGACTGGGATATTTCGAGGAAATGGCCGTTTTCACCGAGGACAGCGGCATTATTGACCAGGATGTCGATACGGCCGAAACGCCGCACCGTCTGGTCAACCAATCGTTCTACGTGGGGACGGTTGGCGACGTCGGTTTTGACAAAGATGGCAGTAGCGCCGGCACTTTGCAACTCGGCCTTGACATGCCGCCCGGACTCCGTGTCCTGCTCGGCGATGACAACTGATGCCCCTTCATCAACAAAATGTTTGGCTATCGTACGGCCGAGCCCGCGGCCGGCTCCGGTAACGATGGCGACTTTGTCCTTCAGCCGCATCTTTCTTCCTTCCACTATGAACTTTCAGTTTACAGTAGTCATCTTCGCTTGGCAACCGTGAGGGAAATAGGGTGCATCCCAGATTTTTTGCGAGACTCGTCTGACCAGTGTTGAATCCAGCCTGGTCGACGAATCAACTCTACTGGGCGGACAATAATTTGGGATACACCCGGGAAATACGGGCAGGGCAATCGCGTCTCATTGGGATTGAATTTTCCGGAGATCGTCAGTTTTGCAGCCGGTTCGGTAACGATTGGCAGGAATGCCGGTTTGGGCGCTCTTCTGTCTGCGTAAGAGGTTGAGAGCCATGCAGCGCACAATGGACAAGTTGTGCTGCGCATGAACGCCTTGGGTGTTGATACGCACATTTCATTCATCGTGGACCGTTTGTCCTGATGGTGGGTAACTGGCTTTCTCGTGTGAGTGTTGGACGAGAGTTTATGAGCGTTTACGAGTGTTTGCGAGTGTTCACGTGATGTCTGAACTGTGATTTACGTGATTTAGGTGACGGGCCGTGATGAGGGCCTAGCTGGCGCCGAGGGTCTCATTTCAGGGTCTGCGAAAGTTGTACGAACCCTTACATGGCGGGTCGTGTTTTGGCGGGAATATGGCGGAAATAGCGGAAATGGCGG
>JAPPKT010000352.1 GCA_028819675.1 Caldilineaceae bacterium
TAGGCCCGACCGCCCAGAACTGCAGTGGTCAGTGGTTAGTGGTCAGTTGTCAGAGACGATGCTTTTCTTGCCTCAGAGTTGAACGCGGACTGGCCATGGTTTGATCTGTGCAAGAGGTTTGCTTGAACTCACTCCCACTTTGGGATGGACACGTAAAAACTTTGACGGGCTCGGCCTTCCAATTTGTGTCGGGCCGTAGTTATGTTTTTCCGCCGAAATGCCGGCGCCCTGATCTGTCGCTTACCACCTTCTAAGGGCCACTGCCATTTATCAATTCCGTCTTGGGCAGGTCCTTGGTGGGGTCGACGAAGGGGACGCGGACGACCTCGGCGTCGACGATGCCGTCGGCGGGGAGTTGGACTTTGACCTGGGTGCCGCGCCTCCAGTGCGAGCGGGGCATGACGGCCAGGGCGATGTTGGACTCCTGGTTCGGAGACCAGAAGGCGCTGGTGACGTAGCCGACGTCGTCGCCGGAGTCGCTGTCTTTGACCAGATAGAAATCCTCGTTGTACCAGACGATCGGCTCGCCGCCGACGCGCAGACCGACCAGCCGCTGATTCACACCCTCCTGCTTGATCCTTGTAAGCGCCTCTTTGCCGATGAAGTCGCCTTTGTCCAAGTCCACCTGCCAGCCGAGGCGGACTTCGTAGGGGTTGTTCTCGATGTCCATGTCCTGGCCGTAGGAGAGGATGCCGGCCTCGATGCGGCGGATGTGACTGGGCGCGATGACGCCGAGGTTGAACTCCTGGCCCTGCTCGAGGATGTGGGGCCAGACGTCGTCGGCGTGAAGCATGGCGTTGTGCAGGTAGATCTCGAAGCCGACCTCGGCGGAGAAACCGGTGCGCGAGATGGTTACTGGGTGACCTTTGAGGGTTTCGTGGATGAGGCCGTAGTAGGGAATTTCGCGGATGTGACTGCCGAACATCTTCTCCATCAGGGGGGCGGACTTGGGGCCTTGGATCTGGACCGGAGAGACGTCGAGCTCGTGGATGTCGACGTTGAAGCGGCCGGTGGCGTTGACGCCCTGGGCCCAAAGCAGCACGTCGGAGTCGGAGATGCTGAACCAGAACTCGTCGTCGGCGACGCGCAGGAGCACGGGGTCATTGATGATGCCGCCGTACTGGTTGCAGAGGATGACGTAGCGGGCGCGCATGTTGGGCATCAGGGTGTGCACATCGCGGGTGATAAGGTAGTCGACGAACTGTGCGGCTTCGGGGCCCTTGACCTGGATCTGACGTTCGACGGCCACATCCCACATGCTGACGTGCTCGGTCAGGAATTTGTACTCGGCGAGCATTCCGCCGTCTTCGGGCTTGATGTAGGCACGGGGGTGGTACTGGTGGTTGTAGGTGGTGTAGGCCCAGCAGCCGGCGGCCTTGGACAGGTGCCACCATGGCGATTTCCTGATGCGGGTCGAGATGAGCATACGGGCATCGCTGTTTCCGCTCTGGCGCAGGTTTATGGGCAGGCGGCGGTTCTTGAGGCCGTCGATGAGTAGTGTTTGTTGCATGTGGAGAAACTCCAGTGGTTGTTAGTGTTTAGTTTTGAGTTTCTAGTTCTTAGTGGCCGATAGCCAGCAACGTTTTATGCCTTCATTTTTGTGCCTCGTGGATCGTAGAGAGGTTCGCGGGCAACCGTTGCGGGGAGGCGTTCGCCGAAGTAGAGGATGTCGACGCTGGTTCCTTCTTTGGCGTAGTCGCTGGACAGGTAGCCGTAGACGATGCCGCGGCCGATTGTGTGGCCGTAGTTTGCGCTGGTGACGTAGCCCAGGAGGCGGTCTGCGTCCATGATCGGCTCTTTGCCCATGACGACGGCGTCGGGGTTGTCGAGGGTCATGCTGCAGAGTTGGCGCGCGTTGCCCTGGGCGCGAAATCCTGTCAGTGCATCGCGGCCGACGAAGTCGCCCTTGTTCATGCGCACGACGAACTCGATGCCGGCCTCGTAAGGATTGTACTCGGTGTGGATGTCCTGGCCCCAGAGACGGTAGCCCTTTTCGAGGCGGAGGGAGTCAAAGGCGCCGCCGCCGGCCGCGATCAGGCCGAACGGTTCGCCCGCTTCCCAAAGGATGTCCCAGAGGCGCAGGCCTTGCTCGAACGAGGCGTAGAGTTCCCAGCCGAGTTCGCCTACGTATGAGATACGCAAGGCCAGAACAGGGACTTCGGCGATCGTTATCTGTTTAGCTGTCAGGTAGGGGAAGGCGGCGTCGCTCAGGTCGTCTTCGCAGACTGTGCTGAGCAGGTCGCGGGCGTGCGGGCCCCAGAGGCCGATGCAGCACAGGGTTGGCGATATATCGGTCAGGCTGGCCGACCCGTCGCCGGGAAGATGCTTCTCCATCCAAGCCAGATCGTGGAGACCCATGGCGCCGCCGGTCACGATCATGAAGCGCTCTTCGGCCAGGCGGGTGACGGTCAGGTCGCACTTGATGCCGCCGCGCGGGGTCAGCATGGCGGTGTAGGTGATGGAACCGACGGGTCTGTCCATCTGGTTGGCGGCCAGGCGCTGCAGGGCAGGGAGCGCGCCGGGGCCGGTCATCTCAAATATGGCGAAGGGTGTCAGATCGAATA
>JAPPKT010000647.1 GCA_028819675.1 Caldilineaceae bacterium
GCTGGAAGTAGGCACGAAGGCAAGTCTACCAGAAACAGGGGTGGGTGGTCAAATGAAGCGGGTTGAAGATCGCTTAGGGCAAGTATTTTCGTTGACGCGTTTTGGCCTATTGGCAGACTGCATACCCCGCAGTTACGGGCTCGAAGTCTGAAGGCCCTCAGGACAATGTCTGCGGATTTTCCAGAGCTCCACAACCAGATCGGAGGGGAAGAGGGAGGGGTCAAAGTCATCGGTTTCCCAGGCATCGCAGCCTACGCGGGCGAACAGTTCCTCTATGGTCCTGGATGAATGATGTTGCGCTTCTCCCACTGTGTGGTGGAGATAGACCGCGGAAGGCAGGATCACGGGATGGCCCATTTCGTAGAGGGCGTAGGCGGTGCCGCCATTGCCGAGTGCGGCCAACATATCGTCCGATTTCTGGTTGATGGTAACGCCGGCATTGGTGGCGTGTACGTCGAAGTGAAAGGCGAAATGGCTGCGGAGATAACCTTCTTCCAGAAGGAATTCCCCGATGCGTTGGAGGGCACCTTTTACTGAAGTCAAGTCAGTTTCGTTGCGAATAGAAGGGGGCAACTCCAAGGCCAGATGCTCTGAAAGCCGGGAAAAGAAGCGCGCCCCCACCCTTTCCGCGAATTGGCGACGCGCACGGCTCAGTTCGTCGCCGCCGAACCGGGAAGCCAGCTTGCGGTAAGCCGACAGGAAGAAGGCGAAGGACAGGGCGTCGAACTCCCCTGACTGAAGCGTGTCGAGAGATGTTGCCGAGGCGAAATCAGCGGCAAGGCCAGGTCGGGCTTGCCTATGGTATACAAGGGAAATGTATTCCTCGACTGTCTTTTGGACCGAGTCAACATCGTCAGCAGGGGACGACAGTTCATGCCACTGGCTCGTAATGGCGTCCGCCATCATGGCCAGGAAGGATTCGCCCAACGGCCACCAGTCCTGAAATTCGGGGTATGGGTGCTGAGAGACTACGTTTGAGAGCGTGGCCGACATGGGTTCGCGTTCCCTGGTGGACGGTTGCATTCCCTGATCTGCTCTGACTTGTAATATCATATTGTCAGGGTGCCAATTGATGCCAATAGAAGAATTTTACTCTAAACCAAAGGCGAGACAACAATGAAGCTACTTATGCCAATCTTGATCGCAGCAATGATACTTGCAAGCGCCTGCGTGGCACCGGTTGCGCAGCAGAGTGCTCCCAGCAATGGGGGCGGGGGCGCGGCTGAGGCAGTGGACGACCTTCTGGCGGAGATCATGTCACGCGGCACGATCCGAATTTCCACAGACCCCAACTATGCGCCCCAGAGCTTTCTGGACGAAGACGGCAACTTTGTGGGTTTCGACGTGGACGTAGCCAAGGAGATCGCCAGCCGGCTGGGCGTTGAAGTGGAGTTCGTGACTCCGGACTGGGACCTGATCACGGCGGGGAACTGGGGCGACCAGTGGGATATGAGCGTCGGTTCGATGACTATTACCACGGCGAGGCAGGAGATCCTCAGTTTTGCAACACCACCTTACTACTATACACCCGCCCAATTTGCGGCTGTGGACGGCTCCGGGGTTGAGACGCTGGAGGACCTGAACGGGGCGACCATCTGCGTCGGCGCATCGACAACTTACGAGAGCTGGCTGATGGGCGATATGGAAGGGCTGGGGCTGCCGGCTGCCAGCTTCTATGTCGACGCTCCCCCAGCCGACGTAAGAATCGTCCCGTTAACCGTCGACAATGACTGTGTACAGCAGATTCAGGCCGGTCGACAGGAGTTTCAGGCGTTTCTGACGTCGAATACGGTCGTGGAGGCGGCCCTCGCTGAAGGTGTTCCGGTCCACAAAGTAGGATCGCCGGTCTTCTCGGAAAACCTTGCGGTGGCATTTGACAGGAGCGCGTCAAAGGACGTTACAAGCCTGGTTGAGAAGGTCAGTGAGCACATCGCGGCTATGCATGAAGATGGTACGCTTAGCGGCCTTTCGATGGCGTGGTTCGGCGAGGATCTGACAACTGATCCGACCAAGTAGGCGGGGGCAGTAACCAAGAAAGAGCAGAGGTCCTTTGGCTGCCTGTTCGGAGCAGTGACGCGGACCAATCATTCGTAAGTGGGATCGAGATGTCGGTAGCGTCAACAGAAGAGCGGTTTGCAGCTCAGGCTGAGCAGATCGCGGCGTCAAAACGACGTGATGCCCGTCGATTTGCCATTGGGGTGCGCGTTTCGTATGCCTTCTTGCTGCTCGTCCTCGTGTACGCGTTCAGTGGGACCCAGTTCACGGTCGGCGGTCTGCGGTTCACGACGATTACTCTGGACTGGGCGTTCATTGGCAGCCACTGGTGGTTTATCTTTAACGGTGTCTGGCTGACGATTCTGCTCTCGGTTCTGTCGATAGTACTGGCGACAGTGCTATCGCTGTTGGGTGCGCTGGGAAGGCTTTCGAAGTCGCCGCCTGCGTACGCGCTGGCGACCTTCTACATTTCGCTGATACGCGGCACGCCGCTGCTCTTGCAGGTCGTCTTTTTCTTCCTGGCACTGCCGCAGCTTGGCATTCGGTTGTCCGGGTTGTCGGCCGG